>NZ_JBANBA010000040.1:0-69631 GCF_059803475.1 Bradyrhizobium sp. UFLA05-89
TCTTGCACAATCGAATACTTACTCACGTCAAAATCACAGCGACAGATCAATCGCTTCCGAATTCTTCACGAGCGACTCTGCGGGTTGGCAAAAGATCGAGCTACCCCGGTTGCAGACTGTCAGCGGTGCGCGCCTCCCGGTTGTCCCCGATCACGATCGTTGGAAATAGCGATCACGATCGGCTGGAAATGGTGATCACGATGCTCTGGAATGGGTGATCACGATGGCCTGGAATCGGTGATCACGATCGGCTGGAACACGCACTACCTATGGTTTCGAATGCTATGAGGCCTGCGCGCTGACGCACTGCAACCGGCCCTACGCGCGTTGATCTGCGGCAGCAGATGGGGGCGATACAATTCGCGCAGAACGAAGTCAAATTGAAGCAGTCGTCGTAGCCCTGTGCGTGGCAAACGCCGAAGTCGTGTGGCCTAGACCGGCTATGTTGATAGCTTGCTTTGGGCGAGATGATTGACTTCGACAGGGACATCGGTGCTTCGCTGGTGGATGAGCGCGTCCATTCCTTTGCGGTGCAGCAAACGAAGTCCCCGTGCAAGTTGCCGAAGATCGTTCCGGTGCGGACCAACCGGAAGTCGCCGCGCTCGCCTCAGTGCGTCCGCGGCTTGCTTTTCCAATGGCGAAAACTTTCGCGTCATCCACTCGTCCCCGAAAACCAGAAAACTGTGCGGCGGTACCTTACTCAAGCCATCAAACAATTCTGTGAACTATCCCATATTTGAGCCACGTGCGGGAATTAAATGGGATCGTCCACGAGACCCTATCGCTTTTCAGTGATGGCATTAACCACCGCACTAGCTTGAGCTCGCACGCAATCCACGCCGAATGACCGTGCCCTTCAGTGGCTGCTCAAATCCGGTCCCTCGGTTAAAATGCCTTCAATTTCACGCGATTGTCGCAAAATTATCACTCTTGAGCCTTTTTCGACGCCAAGTGCCGCAATTAAATGTGGATTGCGAGACTGCCTTCTAAGCGGGGGCTTGTCTCTGCCGCGTGGATTTTATTCGTTAGTGCTCCCAAGAACCCGGATCGCGCTATGAACATTGATCACCTGAAGTCGCTCTCCCTTGAAGAGCTTTGGAAACTTCACGAAGTCGCGGCCTCCGAACTCGAGAAGAAGTTATTGGCAGAAAAAGCGAGATTAGAGGAGCGGTTGCGCAAGATTGGAATGGCTCACGAACACGCTCCGCTTGATCGTAAGCGCCGCCGATATCCCCCGGTTCATCCGAAGTATCGTAATCCGAAGAACCCGGCGGAGACCTGGTCGGGTCGTGGCCGACTGCCTCGATGGCTCAGGCCAGAACTTCGGGGCGGTCGGAAGCTGGATGATTTCCTGATTAGGCCAGCGCTTGATCAGAAGCGGCAGATGACCTGAGCGGATCGAGCGGCCTGCCGCCCCTCGGCCGTGCGTTTGTTTGGGCTTTGGTTGCCAAGGCGCGGAATCGACCCGGCCTGTGCCTGCGCAATTCATGAACGGCTGGACCGATACGCGGAATTCTCCGCGATGGTGGACCGGCGCACATAGTTGCAGCGGCGCTCGAGTCAAGCACCATTGAGCTGCGGAGATACCGGCTCATCACGCGCGTCGCACACCCAATCGCCGAGGTCGCAACAGTAGATGTTCTCTGACCTCGTCCCATCAATGCGGTTTGCGAGATTCGTGCAGCTCATTCGACAAAAGACACGAGCGGCAGCTCAGGCCCCAATCGGAGATACGCCGAGCCCAGCCGCTACAGCTGGTTAGCTCAGATCACCGGCGAGGTATGAGCGCAGGCGCATTCCTGGGAATTGCGCGGCCGCGAAACCCATTTCATTTTCGCCGACTTCAGAGTGCTTTGCGCGGGAGCACGTTGGTCGAGTGGCCACCAAATAGGTTCCAGATTTAACCTTTGACGCTGGCATCAATCTTAACGAGCGATGTTCGTTTGCGCACCCGCACGCCCCTGATACGTTGAGCAACTTTCAAGATCGCAATGGTATCGATCGATGGATTTTTCGAGCGGACCCTTGCCTGAACACAGGCGGCGCGATTTCATGATTAGATATTCATCGTATGGCAGTACGAATTACGCAGCGCGAACATCTCTGGCCAACTCGGATCCGCTCGAGGCAGCATATCGCGAGCTTCTTGAACTGCGCGAGCGCGTTCGACGGGCCGAATCTGCGGCGAGGCGGAGCCCGTCTGGCGACAAACTCGGTTTAATTGACAGAAACGGCTCGCGACATCCTCTGGACGCTGCCCACAAGCGCCGCGCGTTCGACAGAAAGGCGCGTTGATTTCGCGGAGCGATGCTTTGTTAGTGCGGAGCAGCGCATCGTCCCAGACCGGTGCGGGCCTCGCATTGTCCCACGGCGGGCCTCCGGCGTTTGCGCCTCCGATCGGCGATTGGGATACGTCGTCGCGATCCGGCCTCTATGCTCAAGGATGTCTCGCGGCGCTCTCTTTTCCTGTTGCAGAGCATAGCGTCGGCTCATCGTCATCTGCTGGCCCGACGACATTTTCTGGTTCGGAGTATCTGCCGGTAGATAAGGTCTCTCATGGCGAGTGGGACCTCGGGGCACGGATACGCTTCCAACTGGAGGCCATCGCAGCCGCTGGGGAATTAACCTTCACCGCTTACTTAAATTGCGAAATGATGTTGTCGCCGGGCTGCAATTCCATGAAGGTCTGGCGTAGCCGAACGGGATGGTCAGATGTGGGACCTGCGTACCCGCAAGGTTAGGGGCCGACCGTCGAGAGATGGCGGCCCCGCCGATTTTGCAGGCGCAAGCGTTGGATTGCGTGATGGAGTGGCGAGCGCCGGGATACGGCCTTTCTCGGGAGCAGCAAGCCGCCATACTGCTGCCATGGCGACCATGTCAGACGAATTTAATGGGTCGCGCGCGAAGATATTGCAGGATCTCGCAGAGCAATCGGACGCGTTCATCAAGATGCGTCTTTTGGGTTTGATGAAGCGCTACGCATGAGCCCCGGGAATTCGAAGCACGGCATGCATCGGCCGGTTGATCGGGACGCGCTTCAGTGCCCGACGTTCGATCATGGGGAAAATCTCAAACGCGAAGATAGTTTTCCGTCGAATGAGTGCGGTTGCGAGGGAGATCAGTTTACAGGTCCCGCCGACGTCCTAGAAGTAGCTGTCCCCCAAAGTTGATCTGGGTCGTTTACGCGACAAGACGTATCGTTGCCTCATTAAAATTGAACGGGAGCTCGTGGTTAATTCGCACCCTTGCCGCCGACCTGGCAAAGAAACGGGACCCCAAATGGCTTGCAAATTACTTATCCGTTGTAATTCAGGCGCCCGGCGAGCCGCTGGATGTGACAACATAGCCAACGAGACGATGAAAGTTGGCGATGTCCCTGTGGTTCGCATCCTGGAGCGGGACGCTAATGCAAAATCCGGGCTGCCTCGGCGAGCCGGACCTTCTCTCGCAGATCCTCGAGTTCGTCGATCGCTTCCAGCAACGTCACAAGCTGGCGAGCAATATGTGTCAGAGTGGGCTTTTGGCGTCTAAGAATGCGAGCTTGTTGTGCCATAGTTGCACGCCTCCTTGCGTTCTATGGGCCAACTCGCAAACAACGTGCCACCCATGGCAATGGGCGATCGATATCCCGAGTGCTTAGCTATCAATGGGCGGGCGCGTCATCTGAGTATCCCGCTGGCCTTTCGCCAGCCTTATAGCGATACTCCTCTACCGTTCCAGCTACGGCACAGTGTGCGGCGTGCGGATGACCCCACGACGATGCGCTGCTCGGCGGGCCTGGGAGGAGGCGGCCTCAAAGGCCACGCGCTCTGGCTGCCGTGCGCGCAGGCGCGTGTCAACGCCGAGCAAAAGGTCCACTATCGGCAGATGCACAAGACCGGCGACCATCGCGACGATCCGGCGACAAGTGAGGCGCAAATGATGCTCACATTCCGATCTTCATCGCTGCAGAAATTCGAGATTATGGGCACCGATCCTGATGGTCGCCGCAGCAGCGTGACGGCGACCAAGAAGGCCGACGCGTTTAGTCGGGAGCGATCGCAAATCCATCGGGCCGCAATCGGCAAGCGTCCTATCACGGCCTGGCGATCCTAGACGCGACGAGCAAGTTACTCGCGTCACATGACGCCGGGTTCAATAATGACAACGCGCGCGGCGATCGGAAGGCGCTCCTCGCCCAAGCAGATGACACTGAGCTCGAGGAGTGCGACACCACGCGCAACAGCTTCAGCGCGCCCCCGGGATGAAGAACGCCGACAAGGAACGGCGCTATCCGAGCAAAAGCTCAAACTGGCGCAAGATTGCTCGATCTATGTACGTGCACGGGTTAGGGGGTGACTGTCGCGAGATCTTGATCACGCCGCGAGCCGGTTTTTGGAGGGGACCAAGTGGCGGAGCGTGACAATCAGAACTGCCTGCTATCCAGTCCGTCGCCGGCGCTTCACCAGCCAATACACGCCATACCCGATTGCAAGAATGGGCAGTCCTGCGCCCGCAATAGGTCCGGGAGCTCCGTGCGCATCACCGCCTTTTTTGATCTGGCCGGGAGCGTTCTCACAGTTTCCGTTGCCATTGCAGGCGGATGCTGGTGGCGCGGACAACACCAGAGCGAGAGCGAAAGCCGCGGCGGTTAAAGTGCACTGGGCAATCTTCATTGACTTTCTCCCTGCGCGGCTGTGACAACTTAAACGATTATATCCTCATGTTTTCCCAATATTCATTAAATATGTTAAATGCGATCAAATGTCGCCCCTCAAGCAATGTTTCGGCGACCCAAGTTCCACGCGATCCACGCCGATGCGATCGGCTCCCAGCAGCTTTCCTGGCAGTAGCCGTTTGGTTTCGGCAGCGATTGGGTGAAAGTGAGTCGCGTGTGTTATGGGCTTCGTGAATTGGAACCAATACTGCCGCGTTGCTACGTCGTGAATGACCAAGCGGGTTGAAATACTGGAAGTTGTCGGAATAGACTGTTGCAAGCGCACCGAACGCGCGGGAACTCGGCGGACGGCGCTCAAGCTTGCGCAAGGGGACCGCGATAGCGCTAGCGGCGATTGCCACAAGAAGGTCGGGACAGTCGAACACCTCAACCAGTTGATCGAGAATAACGCGCTCGTTAGTGCGCGGTTGAGGCTTCAGGTATTCTTCAAGGATGCGCTGCGCATCGCTGAGAGCTTGTAGAGCCAGCTCTCGTCACGCATTAAACCGCACTCCATTGCGATTAACCGTGTCTGTTATAGCAAATACAGCGGTTGGCTGCGTTGGAACCTGAGGTCAGAATGCTGCAATGCAATCCTCAACACGGAAATTCGGTTGGAGTGTTTCCGTCATAGCAACTTCTGTTTTCTTCAGGAGAGAGAGCGTGCTCCGGCGCTTACGGTAGAGCCACGCCCGCGCGACCCCGCCGTACGATCGTCTTTATGGCTTCGATCGCACTTCAAGCGGCACCACATTGTGTCGGTCGATCGAAGCCGAGTCCGGTTCGATCACCGGGCCTGAGCGCACGCTCTGCCGCCCGAGAATCTGCTCAAGTTCAAGAGCCTCTATTGCGATCTCATCTGCCAAGCGTGCGAACCGTTCCCGCTTTTCCGCATCATTCGCCCGCCTGCTCATGAGGGCGAACTCCGCGGCATCGGCGCGGAGGTTCTCCAACTTTTCCCTGAGGTCCTTCATGGTATTGACTCAGCTGCTGAACCACCTCGCGTGGGGTAGCTACAGATCAACGACAAGACCATGCTACGAGTTCATCGTTAATCGCTCGTTGCCTTGGCTCGCCGCCTGGCGATGGACGCCCCCAACGGGGTTGCCTTTCCGCGACGCTTCGCGCGCTCGGGCTCGCAACTCGTCCAGTTCGGTAAGTTGAGGATTAAGCGCTTCGCCGCGTTGGCAAAAGACGAGAGCGGCAGCGATAGCTCAATCGCAAATCGCAGGCCGCTGTTTTCGTTCAATTTTGAAGACTGCCCAGGCGAGAAACGACGGCGGCGCGGCTGGGGATTTGTCCGGCTTCATCAAGCCTCTTCGGACATCGAACGACAGTCGGCACGTAGGAATCACAACTAACAGTACTTGATGCGCTAAACCGACGATTAGTTGCCAGCCGCCGCGCAGTGAGTTCAAACTATGAAAGCATGATTCGGGGGGATCATGGATCGGAAACAGTTTGAGAATATGTCTGTTGACGAGCTGTGGGAACTCCACAGCGCGGTCAACGATATTCTCGCCGCAAGATTATCTGCCAAAAAGCAAAAACTTGAACGCCGTCTCGAGATGCTCAATCGACAGAGCACAGACCGTAGGTCAGAGCAGTGAACTCCGTCTCACGAGGGGATCTCCCTGGCGCCGAGGAAGGCCGACGCTGACCGCAGCCTTGGAAAAGGAATTGCGCGGGGGTCGGACAGCCGAATATGGAGGCGGGCTTCAGCCTCTCGTTGCGGTTGCACTAAGGTCAGCACAAAGCTGCTCGCGACAGTTTCAAGCCAAGATCACGGTGGTCCTGCGGCCAGCTTGGGCACAAACTGCATCATTTCGACGCCCCTTCTGCGTAGCGAGTAATCTACGGAAATGTCGGTGCCGATTGCCACGGATGCTGGCACATGGAATAGGACCTGGCGGCTCGGCTCAAACCCCTGCGACTGGAGCCGTCTCCATCTACCATTTGCCCTGAAGGGCCATTTAAAAATAATAAATTAAAGGTTTTAAAATTAACTAGATCGTTGCAAGATAATATAATAAGGTGACGAAGCTTGGTGCCGGATGCACGCATCAAGCACAGGACCTGACCACGACCCCGGCAACCCATCCCCATCGCCTCCAAAGCGGACGCTCGGGTGCCGGGGTCAATTTCGTGTTGAACGGCCAGGCGATAAGGCGCGACGGCGAGCAGAGTGGTGGTTTCCACCGGCTTCCTGGGGTGGACGGCGTCCCGGTGGGGAAACTGAAGATTGATCGTCCCGAGATTAGCGTCGGGGCGTCTGGCGCCATGCTTACCTCGCCGATAAATCGAAAATATAAAATTAATCGAAATTAAAGGTTTAAATTATTTAAAAATAGGATAAGCTATGGAGGCTTGGCGGTGATTCCGCGAGGCGATAACCTGACGACGGCCCCGGCATCATCCCCACCTGCCCCCAGCCCCCCTGGATGTCGGGGTCGTCGCTTTCCGGAGAGAGACGGCATATAGGCGGAGCGTATTAAGGGAGCTGCGGCATCAGCGGAGCTGGAGCACCCAAGCTCAATGCGTGGTTCACAAGCGCGCCGGCTCGAATCGCCCGAATGCGTGATTGCTGTCGAGGTGAGATCGCTTGGTAGGCCGCTTTTGGGGATACGAAAGTCATCGACGCCTCACTAGTCTGTCGAGAAACTCAAGGACGGATGGCTCCATCTCGTCGAGTTCGACAAAACGGCGACGAAGTTCATCTGCGATTTCCGCAGTTACATCGCGAGACCAGCCCTCGGCCGTGTTGAAGGCCACGATGCGTGCTGGATGAATGTACTGACCATCCAAAAGACGCCGAATTAGTGTTGCTCGGTCCGCACTGTCTTCATCCGTCTCGCACCAAGCGCGCCCGAGCCGCCCGCCTAGGTCATCCAGCACGAGATAAGTATCTTGGTTTGCCGGTATATGGGACGCGATAGGCGGGGAACGGGTCACCATTGTAACGCCGATGATTAGAAATGCTGATCGTGTATCATTAAACGTAATCAGAACAAAATTAAATGACCGTGGACCGCCTCCTGCGCCCGAAGAGGGACGCCTGTCCATGTGAGGAAAGCGCTACCCGGAGTTCCCTAAGGGCGCTGGGTACCATTGCAATCCCAACGCATCCTTTGCTCGTCAGGAAAATACGGATTGCGAGTAATCGCTGCGCTCGATGAAGCTCTGGCCCAGGCTGACTTCCAAAGGGCGTGCCCTTCCTGGCATGCGGGTAGCTAGAGAAGATGCAAGAAGCCGAGAACGGCTCCACGCGGAGGGGCGTTCGCCGCGACGTCCACTCGGTAGCGCCAGCATCTGATTGGGGCAGTTGATGCGCTCATCAACTGGACCTCGACGTTTTCGTTGCCCCCACCAGATGGCAGCGCCATTCGCACACGTGCCGCTATTTGACGGAGGCGATTGCCTTGCACGAATTTGAGCCGCGCAACTGCTGCCCGGCCGCCACCTCCTGGCATCGTCCGCGCGTTGCTTCCACTGTGGTGGTTTGTGCCGGAGAGCGGTTCTGTGGCCCTCTCGAGCATGCGACTGTCTTGGGTCGTCGTGAGGGCCGCCTATTGCATAGGCGCCGGTATCGATATTGGCGAGATTGGCATTCAGCCAACATGCAGCTTCGTCAGAATCCGACAACGTAAGACATCAGCGCCTATGCGCTGCCCACGCGGAAGGCAGTCATTCAGCACCGAAGGATGGCCTATTTTATGAATGCTGCGCTGGAAAGTTCCCGGCGCGCTTCCATGAAACGTGAGGAACCGTATCCCGGAACTTCGGAGATTGTTTTTTTCCAGATGCAAGGAACCGAAGCGTGGCCATCTGTGTTCGAGCGTGCGGGTCCTCTCGGCTTCACGTCCAGCTCTTCAGCACACCGACCGGAACTGCTCCGTCGCTACAGTGTTCCGTCGCTATATCACAACATGAGGTCTGGAACTGCAAACGACGCCCGAGGGCTTGATGCGGCAACAAGTGCCGCGTTACTAAATTTTGGGCATGGACTCTGACATGACACGTACGGGCGGTGACGATGGAGAGCGAGCGCCCGATAACTCATGAAAGCGATGATTGTCCGCTAGACGTCGTCGCGCGAGATCAACTGTTGTAAACCATCAACAAGCGTGTTGATGCAAGGTGCCGCGCATCACTTATCAAATGTTAACGCCGACAAAACAGCCTCGAGAATCTGTCTCTGCAATTCAGAGATCGCATGCTTCTCTGCATCGCAAAGATTTTGCGTGCGGTGCCACAATATCGCTGCGATCAGTCAACAACCTCCGCGTCGAAATTCGCAAGTGTTCGCGATCGCGACGAGTGTCGCGCGCTCCAGGGATCAAGTCTCCTCTCGGAAGCAATCCGATCGACACGCAGAGGTTCGAATGGCTGTAGCAACATACGGTTCAGATGATGTTGAGACGGTCTCGTCAGCGCACGGCGCCGTTCTGCAGCGTCCCTTTCAGGTCTTCGTTATTGCGGCCGACTTCCTGCTGATCTTGCTTTGTTATGTCGTGGCTTCCCTGTTCTACAGCGGCATCGTCGCTTCCAATGCTGACGGAGCCTCGCTCGGCGCGGGACTAATCGTAGGCGCGGTGTTCGTTGCTATTGCCTATTTCAAAGGCGTGTACGCGACGCATCGGTTGCTTAATCTCGTCTGGCAGTTGCGCAAAGCTCTCATCATTTGGCTCGCGTCACTGACGATTCTTGCCGTCGCGGCGTTTCTACTGAAATCGACGGACAATCTCTCCCGCGGCACCGTCATCTTGTTTGCTGCAGTCGGCGGCATCGGACTGCTCAGTCTGCGCTTCGCATGGCAGTTTGCACTCGGCACGAGTTTTGCGAATGGCCGGCTGGTCGATCGGAAGGTTGTACTGCTTAGTCTCAGGCCGATTGATTTCACCACAGATCGATTCAAGGACCTGCGCAGGAATGGGTTCGACGTGGTGCGCCATTTCGTGCTTGCCAACGATAATGGCGATAGCGGGTGGAAGACACAGATTCGCGATATCATCCGGCAGTCGCGCGCGGTCGATGTCGACGAGTATCTTCTTGCGGTTGACTGGAATGAGCTGCCGTTGCTGCCGAAGCTCGGACAACATCTGCGCGCGGTGCCGCAGCCGATACGCGTTCTTCCGGATAATTCGATCGCCGATCTCGTGTCACGCCCGTTCTTGCCGGTCAGCGGCACGGTGGCGATCGAGATCCAGCGACCTCCGCTGACCGTGTTCGAGCGCCTGCAGAAGCGTTGCCTTGATGTGGGTGTCGCGGCCTTTGCTCTTGTCACTTTGGCGCCGCTGCTCGTGATGGTCGCCGTTCTGATCAAGCTGGATTCACCTGGTGCCGCGATCTTCCGGCAATCGCGACGGGGCTTCAACGGCAAGCCCTTTGAAATCTGGAAATTTCGTAGCATGACGGTCTGCGAGAACGGTCAGACGATCATCCAGGCAACGAAGCATGACGCGCGAGTGACGCGGATCGGGCGTCTCCTTCGCATGACGAGCATCGATGAATTGCCCCAGCTCTGGAACGTGCTGCGCGGCGATATGTCATTGGTTGGGCCGCGCCCGCACGCGCTTGCGCACGACAAATACTACGATGAGATTATTACTAACTACGTCTACCGCCACCACATGAAGCCAGGACTGACCGGCTGGGCCCAGGTTAACGGCTTCCGTGGTGAAACACCGACCATCGACCTGATGGAGAAGCGGGTGGAATATGACGTTTGGTACGTCAGCAACTGGAGCATTTGGCTCGACCTCAAGATCTTGTCGCGCACGGCGGCTTCCGTATTGTTCCAGGAGGCCTACTAGCGTCTACGTGAAGCGCAAGGAGAAGCAGCACCAAGAACCCATCCGTAGGGCTTTGCGTCAAAGGTCTTGCGTTAACCTTGTCAGCGGCGCTGTCCTGGATCCTGCATCCTCTTCCGGAGCCGCACGATCGCATCACGTCCCGCGGTCAGCGGCGAGGCTAGGATGAAAAAGGTTCCCAACGCACGTGACACGAAGACATGGCGAAGCGAAACTGGTTCGCCTTGATCAAGCCGGTCTTTGTGCTTGTCGATCGGAGCGGGCGCAAAGGTGGTTCTTGAGGGCCGTGAGCTCGATTTCCTTGGAGGTACCACGATCAGAACGAATAGAACGTTGAGCAGCAGCCAGATGCTCAATATGACAAGTATAGCCGACATCCGGTCTTTCCAAAAATACAGGATCAAGTATGGAGTCAAGAACTGCCCTCGGAGCTCTCTCGGTCGTTTTTATCAATTCGGGCAAAAGTCGGCTACGTCAATGATCGTCATTGCGACCGGGACAACTACGGTCTGCGATCGACACACCTGGGATCGCTGGTTCTTCGAGGCGAAGCACAACATCGTCGGAACCGATCGCGACTGACGCCGGGCTCCCGCTCTCGCCGGTGTGAAAACATAACCGGGGCACGTTTCCCAGCCTCCGGCGGGAGGGCCTGGCCGCTGCTCAACGAAGAATTCGAGATATGATATCAAGCCCGCGCAACTTAGCTCTTTGAAGCGGCGCCACAATGTCGCTGTGTTTGGTAAGCAACTTCGCTCTGTAGCGCACTTCCAAACTTGGATGGGCAACAGTTGCAGCCCATTCCGCGTTGTGCTCGTTCCTTTCGCCAAAACTTGTTGTGTTTGTTGGTTTTTGGTTCACGCGGCCGTTGCCGCTGAGCGGAGGGTTCGATATGTCTGCGAGCGCGTATCGCTCCGATGAACTCCGCATATTGGAGCCGAACTGCGGCACTCAGTTGCAGAGACCGACGATTCTGCAGCCGAGTCGCGATTACTCGATCGCGGAGTCGAGCGCGCGGCCGCTTTTGCCAGTCAGCGAAGCCGTCGCTATTGAGCTTCAGAGGCCTTCCCTGTCGGTGCGCGAACGATTTCAGAAGCGCTGTCTCGATATCGGATGTGCGTCCGTCACCCTTGTAGCGCTGGCACCACTGATCATCACGACGGCGATCCTGATCAAGTTGGAAACTCCGGGCCCGATCATTCTTCGCCAGTCGCGTCGTGGTCTCAACGGCAAGCCGTTCGAGATCTGGAGGTTCCGCAGCATAGGCGTGGCCGAGAACGGCTCCAAGGTCCCGCAAGCCAATGGTGGGCGGGTGACGCGAGTCGGAGAGTTCTTGCGCAAGACCAGCATTGAAGAGCTGCCCCAGCTCTGGAACGTGCTGCGGGGTGAGATTTCCCTGGTCGGGCCGCGTCCGCATGCGCTGGTCTATGACCGTTTAATCAGCAAATACGTCTGGCGCTACCAAATGAAGCCCGGCCTGATCGATTGGGCCCAAGCCAACGGCTTCGGGGGAGCGACGCCCACCGTCGACCTGATGGAGAAGCGCGTGCAGTGCGAGGCCTGGTATGTGAGGCACTGGAGCATCTGGCTCGACATCAGGATCATTTTCCGCACCGCAGTCGCGCTGATGTATCAGGAAGCCGATTGAGAGCGGTCGATCGCGCGTCATTCGGCGAGGCCGCGACTAGGATCGAAGAGCAAGAGGGGAAGCGGTCGTCAAACGGCGAGCATGCATGGACTGCTGACCGCATCGTAATCAGCCGCGCAGTGTCGCAAGGAATGACGGATCGATCGATTCGACAGCGTCTTCCAGGAAAGCCTTGCCGAGGTCTGATGCCCGCCGATAGGCCGACACGAGTGCTGATTTCGATTCAGGCTCTCGGGTCAAAATCAGCCGAACATCGTTGCGTACGAGGTCCTTGACGTCCGGAATGGCCAGCGCATCGGAGCGGCTCGCTATGTCGATCCGCACTGGGATCAAGCGCTGGTCGTTTGGCGCGATATAATAAGCCATCTTCAGCGCCTCGACCGCGACGGGATCGTGGGGGTCGCGTTGGGCCTGAAGCAGCGCCAGCGCCAGCCACAGTTCAGAATTGTAAGGCGCGATTGAGAGCGTCCGCCTGACCCTGCCGATGGCGTCTGCATGCTTTGTCGATCGCACGGTCGCCGGCTTTTGCTGACCAGACTGGATCGCCTGCAGAGCGGCGATTAAGGCATGATTGCTCTCCAGCTCCGATCCGAAAGGAGAGAGCGTTGCCAGTGAGGAGGGCAGATCTTCAGTCCAGCGCGAGCTAATCCTGGCTGCATCGGCAGGAAATGTCGTGTGCTCCAACGCCATCACCTCTGCTATGGCCAAGACCATCGCATGGGATCCGATGATCAGCGCCAACGCAGTCAGAAGAATGCGAAATCTGCGTGAGGAGGTCATTTTCGGCGGGCTAGTTCGATGTAAGGCAATCTCATGGCGCGAGCCTGCTGTCGCCTAACGGTTGGCGCACGCTGGTCCGGCCCACCGATTGTGCAAGTCCAAGTCCGACCATCACTGCCACGACGATCTGGATCGTCGGGCTTGAGAGACTAGAATCGAGGAAACTCTCGCAGAGTACGACCAGAATGCCGGCGGCCGCGGCAGCCGCGAAAAAGAAATCGCGTCCTCGCCGTACGGCGCCGCGAAAGCTAACGAAGAAGAGCTGGGCGGCGAAGCCTGCCAGGACCACAATCGCCAGTCGTCCCGACTCGATAGCGATCATGATTGCGGTGGAAGGAGGTATCGCCAACGCTCCAACGCCAAACTCCTGATAGGCCATCGACGTCAGCCCAAATGTTCCGATGCCATTCCCGAACAACGGTGCATCAGAGAGCAGGTGTTTTACCGGTGCGACCGCTTCCGGGGAGAGGTTGGCGAATCGAAGGAGGCTCGAACCACCGGATTGAGAGTGCGGTAGCGCCATGAGGCCGGCCATTGCTGCAAGGATTGAAAACAAGATCGCCGATGGCCAGGAGCGAAATCCCAAGCGGCGGACAGCGGCGATGAAGACGAGGACAGTCAATCCCCAGCCAGTGACCGCCAGCAAGGCGCCTCGTTCGAGGGTCGCCATAGCGGCGAACGCCACGGCAATTCCGAACAGACCGGAAAGAACCCCGACCCACAGCTGGAGCGAGGCCAGATTGTGGATGTCCTGTTGGTGCAGGTGATGTTCGAGTGCCCGGGCAACGAGCGCACCATTTGCCAATACTGCGAGCGCAGCCGCTGCCGAAAATGGGCTCGTAGCGGCGCTCGTCCCGGAAATCATGCCGGTGAACAAACCGAATCGGCGGAGCAGGACCTCGATCGACATGAAGGTCGTTACCGCGCACAACGCGAACAGGATCGTTTCGGCCCTGTGGCGATCCTTGGTGATGATGACGGTCGACACCACCAGCGACACATCAACCAGATAGTGAAACAAGCTCTGCAACGTTGCGCCGGGGGCTACGCTGATGCGGCCAGGTAGGGATGGCTGGTTCAATGCGACCGAAGTCGCCGACCAGATTTGGTTTGCAAGCGAAACAGTGGGCGCCGGAAAAATTTGCAGCGCCATCCAGACGATCGGAAGCAGGACCACGGGCAAAAATTGCTTCAGCAATTGTGCAGCAGACGCGAGTTCGGCCTGCGGCGACCTTGCCGCCATGGCCATAGTCATGGCGGCAACGAGCGCAACCATATGCTGTGCGAAGGCGCCGTTTGCGATCGCCAAGATCGGAGCCGCGGCCAGCAATGTGATTAGAAGGTAATGAGCGATCGACAAGCCGCGAGACTTCGAAGGGGAAATGGAGTTCACCGCGGCAAAGGGCTCACGTTGGCGCCTATCCCATAGGCGAACATGTGAATCTAACGCAGTCTTGCTCATTGCGCTGTTCGTTGAGAATGTGACTGATCATCGGTCGGTGGCGCGCCACCGGGCCGAATGCAGTCGATTTGCGGGATTGATGGGCATGATTGAATTACCGGGCATGGCAGTTTTGCAGCAAGTAACGTAGGGCCGTAGCCAGTCCGGCGATTGGCACCGCCCCGCGGATGGCGCTCGGCTTGGTTCCGATTTCGACGGCAAGCTCGTTTGCGTTCTGCCAGTCGCTGGCAGCAAGCTTGGAGGCATCGGCGGGCAGTAGCAGCGCCACTCCGCCCTGGATCACCGTTGCTTGGAACTCTGCCTGCTTTTCTCCTGCTATCAGGGTCACGTTCGGTTGCGTCGAGCGGGACAGGGGGTCGAGAACGATGAGCACAACTTCGATGCCGTCCTTACCGCATTGCAAGTTCAAGCCCGCAAGGCGCGCATCCGATTTGGCGCCATCGACAACGTGCATCACTGAAATGGCGTCGGCGCCACCGTCGGGATTTCTGCTCTTGACCAATCGCCAACCGCCCTCAAGCTGTGTCGACTGGCTGCCGGCCTCGACCTGCCTGAGCGCCTCTTCGTCGCAACGTCGACGCTGCTCGGCGTCGACGCCAGACGCGCAGTTCAGAATACCCGGACGCAGCGGCTCGGCTCGGCCGGAACCATACGGCAACACCAAGACACCAGCGCAGAGCAAGATTATGCGCATCATCATGAACGCAGACGTAACCTCCGCCGGAGTCGAATTCTTCATGTCGTACTCTAAGGCCTGTTAAAACATAATCCATCGCGCCGCATGACACCGTGATGTTGTGGGGCGATAGCATCAAGCCAAGCTTGAACGTCAATCGACGTAACCATACCTCTTGTAGTATCGATTGCGATAGTAGGCTGCGCCGTATGTATCGTAGCGGCTCATCACCGACACGTTCACCTTGTTAAGAACTGCACCCAGCAGACGCTCGCGCACGATCGGCGTTTCACCTAGCACGCGCTCGACGATATCCACCTTAGACTTCGCCCATTCGATGACGAGAATATAGGAGTTAGCCAGCCCCCTGGTCGCCCGAACGTCGACGACCGGCGCCAGCGGACTAAGGTCGAGAACGATGCGATCGTAGTGTTGGCGTAGCTGTTGGAACAGGTTTTCCATCTCCTGCGAGGCCAAAAGGTCGCTCGAATTCGGGAAACGCGATGTGACCGCACAAGGAAGAAAATGCAGATTTGTCTGGGGGTCGATCCAGACCACTTCCTTCCAGTCGGCCTGACCGACGACGACGTGGATCAAGCCAGCCTGTGCAGTTGGCGTGAGCCTTGCGGTGAGGCTTGGATTGCGAATGTCGCCGTCGATCAGCAGGGTACGGCAGCCGCTTTGGGCCAACGTCTGAGCCAGGGCTTCGCTGATGGTTGATTTGCCCTCGTTCGGAAGGGCTGAGGTAATCCCCAAAACCTTGTTGGACGCCGAACCGTAATTTGCAAGATCACTGGCCAGCTTGATGGACCGAAACCCTTCTGCGAAGCGCGAAAACGGGGCGTTGATCACGTACCGCCCGACGCTCTCCTCGGTCGAAAGCAGACGGTCGCGGTGTGGCTGCGGATGACCGGAACCCGCCGCCGATCCCGAGAGTGGCGAGGTCGTGCCGGATCCGCCGTTTCCAGGCGGCGCCTGCTGCGGCTTGGGCTTGCCGCGTTTACCGAATCGCCATGCCGCCTTGCGCGGTTGCGCGGGAAGGGCGTTGACCACACCTTGCTCTATGACAGGGATTGAGGCCAGACAGCTGGTCTGCACGAATTGCTCGACCTGGGAAACAGTTCGGAAGACGCGATCCATCATGTCGAGCAACATCGCGACGATGCTCGCGAGAATCGATCCGCCTACGAACGCTGCGAGCAGGATGAGTGTCGTCTTTGGCGACGTCTTGTTGGGAAGAGTCGACGCGGCCTGGGTGATCACCCTCGCTTCAGTAATGGGAAACGATTGCTGCTGAACCGAGACCATGTACAGCTGCAGGAAGTTGTCAGACAGGGCGCGGGCGCTCTGCGCGTTACTTTCGAGATCCCTCAGGACGATCTGGGCCTGGCTGGTGTTGTTCGACACCGCGATGGTTTCGTTCAAGCTCTTCTGGCTGGACTCTTCTCGCGCCTTGGCGATTTCAAGGTCGCTCTTGTAGACCTCGGCCGTACGTCGCAGCTCATCGATAATCGAGCGCCGGATTTCACGCATCTGATTGCGCAAATTGACGACGGCCAGATGGGTCGATCCATATCGGTTCGACCAATCTGCCTGCTTGGCGTTGTACTCGAGGTAGGTCTGTCGCAATTTGGTGATGACCGGGTTAGCCATCGTCTCGCTCACGGTCGCGAGGTCGTTCAGAATGACCGTCGAATCCTCAGTGTCCGCATTCAAAATCGTGGTGATGCGTTCGAGCTTGGCTTGTGCCTCGGCTCGCTGGCTACGGGCCGTTGTCAGCGAAGTGTTGATTTCGGCGAGTTGCTGCTCGGTCAGTAGTCTCCCACCTGCGTCGACGATGTTGTTCTTGGCCTTGAAGTCGGCGACTGCGCGTTCGGCGGTGGATGCTTGCGACCGCAACTCCTTCAATCGGTCCTGCAGCCAGACCGCCGCGCGCCTGGACGCCTGATATTTCGACTCCAGCGAGTCCACGATATAGCCATCGGCGACCGCGTTGGCGATCTGCGCGGCCTGCTCCTGCGACAACGCCTGAAAGGCGATCTCGATAACATAGCTCACGCCGACGCGTTTGATGCTGAGGCCGCCTGCAAAGCGCGCGAGAGCTGCGCGCAGCAGTTGGTCTTCCGTGGGTGGCTTCGACTCCGAAAAAAGTCGGAAAATCGCGTCGCTGATGCTACCGAGCACTCCGCCGCCGCCGTCGCTCATAAACTCCGGCGACTCGACAAGCTTCAGGTCCTTGATGACCTTGGAAGCGATCGCCTCGGACTTGAGGAGTTCGACCTGACTGTCGACCATCGCCGAATCGATCGGATTGTCGCCGCCGCTTGTCGTAGCCTGCGTCTGCAGGCCCTGCATCTTGCGGCTGTCGATCATCAGGATGGCCGTGCCGGTATATCGTTTCGTCGCCGTGAACACGTAGACGCCGGCAAGAAAGATGCACAGGAGCAGCGTGAAAATGATCACGGGATACTGCCGGCTGAACAGCGCTAGCGCAGAGGAGATCGTCTGCTCCAGCGATGGGGCCTCGGGCGCAGTGGAGTCGATCTCGCGAGATGTGATTTTGGTTTGAAGCATCCGGCTCGCCTACGTGAACCTATTGTGATTTGCGATGTATGGCATCAGCCTGGCCGTGCCCCCGCGCTGAATCTGTGAGCGTGTAACGCGCCGGAGCGAACTGCCTGACGTCAGCAAAAGTTCGACACGGCGGATACGGTAGTCGAGATCGCTGCGCTCGTGAGTTGACCGGTGCCGCCGCCGGCATCGATGGAATAGCTAGTCGGATTGTTTGACAAGTTGTTGGCCAAGGAAGTTTCGGCAACGCTGCCGGGCGCGATCGGTTCCGTTCGCCGCAAAGTCGTCATAATGCGCATCTCCGCCAAACCGCCCAAGGCTGCGACTGTCAGTCAGGATGACCTGCACCGCCTTGGAAGATCATTGGTTCGCCGATCTGTTGGATAGAGATCGAGCAAGTCCCATGCCGACTAAATGGAACCGGCGCCGACGAACCCGTAAATTCTGCGATGCAATATCGGCCTGAGTGTGACGGGGCGGGCAACGAATCGAAAAACCGCAGTGGGCGGAAGTGAATCCTGCCTGTTCGCTGCGATCGACCACGAACGGCCCGATGCGAAAAAGCCCGGCTTGGGAACACCCGCCACCAGGGCGAACGACTGTTCCGAAGTTCCACCGAATTGATCGTGAAACAGTCAGGCCGTCGATATCTCAATCAAAATCCTCGATGGAGGATTCCCGCTTCCATTCCGCAAGCGAGCTTGCCAGGTCGTATTCGAACTTGAAGCCGCTGGCGACGAGGCGCTTCGGCATAATGTTCGTGGAAAACCACAACTTCCTGATTCGGTCGCGATTGATGCCCGTCTTGATGCCGACAGCGTGCAGCATCTCGAATGGAAGCACGGCGAGATTCATTAGCCATACCGGAATCGTGATCGTTGGCTTTGTGTATTTGGCAGCTTTGGAGAATGCCGAACAGATCTCGCTGATCGTGTAGCGTTGCTCGTAGCAGAAATTGTAGATCGATAAGCTGTCGTTGCGAGACGCCATGAAGAACATCGACGAGACCAAGTCCTTCACGTAGCCGCACGACTTGATAGTGTCGGTTCGGCCGGGATAGATGAAGGCGCGTCTTTCGAGAAGCCGCGACAATCGCGTGAAATTGCCCCGCTCGTGGTGTCCGTAAATAACAGCGGGGCGAACGATAGTGAGCCGTCTGTCCGAGGCTTCCGATTGCCACAGACGATGGATCGCCTCGGCCGAGAGTTTGGAGCGTCCATAGGCGCTGACCGGCGCCGGTGTCGCATCCTCGTCAAGCGGGGCTTCGGTGGGACCGTAGATCGATATCGAGCTGGTGAAGACTATACTCCGGCTGCCCGTCTCCCTCGCAAATCGGCAGACGTTCACGGCGCCCAGCACATTTGTATAATAGTAGTCACCCTCCGGGTGACCCGGGGTGACGTGAATCGCAGCCAGGTTGAAGATGTCGGCAGGCATTCCGTCTCCGACCTTCGGATCGATCGGCTCACGGACGTCATGATGGACATATTCAACGCCATCGACGCGCGCCCTTGGCTTGCCGATATCGACTGCGACGATCCGGTCGTAGCTCCCGGAAGCGACCAACCGCGTCATCAGATGTGTACCGATGAAGCCTGCGCCGCCGAACACGATAGCTTGGGTAGGATTGGACATTATGGTTCGGGCCAAAGTGCGTGAAGCCTACTGGATCAAGTGCGACGAATTTGCGGTCAGAGCGTGGGAGTGCCGGAGGACGCGAGGCACGCCAAAGCCGCGTAGAATTCGGGCTGTGCGACTAGGGTAATGGGGTAGAGATCGGTGGTCATTCGTCTGACGGTATCCTTTCGATCGGATGATTAGAGGTCAGACTGGGACGCCGGTCTCCAGCATCTCGATGAGGCCGAAGCCGGCAATATGATGGAACGACACTTTCTGGCCTCCAAACAAGACCGCCGGCGCGGGGGAACTCACGGGAACGATTTCGATTCCGGAGGCAGCCAGGGACTCGAGTGCCAGTTCGGCATTTGGGCAGGCGTAGCACAAATGATAGATCATGGAACCGGTTCGCTGGACGAGGTTGTCGATCGGAGAGGGGCCCTCACTCGGCCAGATCACTTCGACATCGGGCATGAGGGGATGATGCTGCATGGCGAGGTTGACCCGTTGTATGGGATCAAAGGCCGAGTTTCCCGGGGTGTAGCCGATCGAAGCCAGGAACTGAAACGCGGCTTCAGGGGATGCGACCGCGAGTCCCAGATGATGGAAGGCAAGTCCAGCTAGTGCAGGAACGACACGGCCCACTTTTATGCTCTCATGCTTTCTTCTCGATTAGAGCGGCGAACTCTCCGACATTCTTGAGGTTCCCGATTTCTGAAGCGGAAAACTTCACGCCGAATGCCTTCGAGACCGCAAGTACCAGGCGGATGTGGGACAGGCTGTCCCAGCCATCGACGTCATCTGCCGTGGTCTGCGGCGTAACATTCAATTCGTCCTCGTCAAACACCTCCCGAAAAATGGCAGTGAGCTTGCTGTAGAGCTGGGCATTTTCCATTTGTCTTATCCTTTGATGGTGGTCGGCTCGCGGATCACGTCTCAATTGGATTTCGGGACAGCCAATACGCGTTGGGAAGATTGGAGGGTTGCGACCGGTGGTTCTGTATCGTCCTTCTCTTTCTCCTGGCAGACGAATGAGTTCAGCACCATGGCGAGCCTGGTAGACCATACTTGAGCCAGGTGCCGCTTGGCGTGGACCTCGTCGGAGTAGTCCAGGTTCTGGTCGAGATCATCCATGCTCAGCGACACAAAGTTCGGGCGGTGGCCAAATTGCTGAACTACGTCCTTCAGGGCTTCCTGGTAACCTTGTTGGTAAGGGCTGGCATCCCGATGCCAGGCAGGGATCGGCAGGTCCACAAGCACGACCTTCTCATCGGAGGCCAGTAGCGCCTCGATGGTTTCCTTCAGCACGTCGACCTGCGCATGGGAAATCTCATCCTTGCCGCCCATGCTCACTTTCCAATACTCCAGTGCCTCCTGCTGCTCCCGCTTTGACATAACGACGCTCTCGCGCTCGTCATCGGTGCGCTGCGCGGTAGTCCGTCCGGTAAGGACCAAACTGACGCCGGCTCTGGCTTCACGCGCGATCTTTTCGAAAAGCAGGAACGGACGCAGCGCTGTCGTGCCCCAGTCCAGCCATTTCGGCGGCAGCACCGCGACGGCTCCATCCGGCGTGCGTCGGTAGAAGCCATATCGGTATCGCTCGATATCGACGTCCGTTTCCCCGCGATGGCGATCGCCTTCCGCATATCTCACGTCTGAATCGACAAACATGCCGAACCAGGTGCCAATGACGAAGGTGTTGAGCCGGCGATTGTGCTCGTTCTGTACTTCATGCACCAGATCAATCACTTGCTTGACCTCGGAAATGTTGGCGCCGCCCATCCCGAGATTGGTCACGGCGGCACAGCCGAGATTCGCCTGCACCATCGCTTGTCGAAAGCCGACGCTTGTGTTTGACGCTCCGACGAGAATGACCTTCCTGTCTGAGTTATTCAGAACGCTACGGCCGAGGACAACATATTTCGGGACCGTCATGTAGAGGGTTCGTTCCGCGGCTTGGAAATCCCTCGGGCCTCCTCCTGAAGGGTCTTGAAACACCAGGAACGATGCGCCGCCGAGCAGCGCGTAAAGGAAGGCAAATGACAACAAGGTCAGCGCGGTCTGTCGAAGGATGTGTTTCACTTCAAAACGCCTTGTAGACGAAGTCCGGAGCCTTGTGCAGCAGGGTGGCGACGGCGACGATTGCCATCATCTTGCTTGCCAGGGTTAAGTTCCTGACGATCTCCCCACTCTGGATCGCCGAAAGAGAAAGCGGGATGTGTACGCGCTCGCGGATCAGATCGAGAGCCAGAGCAGCTATTGCGAACGTTGCACTCAATACGACGAACGTGCCTAGTACGCCGGCGACACCGAGGCGTACCAACAGGTCGGTGAATTGAGGCAACTCCGTGACCCACAGGCATGTGAGAGCGAGTGCGAAATAGCCGACCGTCAGGCCTCTGGCAAAGTAGATGTAGGTGGTGGATTCGGTAAGCGCCCGATAGCGCTTTTTACCCAATCGCTTGATGCAGGCCTCCTGCCAGAGCTTGTTGATGCTCGCGCCTGCACCCATCAGCAAGCCGTAGATGACGAATACCGCCGTAGTGCCGTGCCACACGCCCATGACCAGGAACGTGATGAAGAATGCCAGGACGCCCAGGTAAGCGGTCAGGGCAGGAGAGGGCAGCCATGCCATGAGAAACATCAGAAGCGGGTTGAACAGATAGAACTTGAACCACTGTGACAGCGTCATGTGCCACCGCTGCCAGAATTCGAGGAAGCTGCTCGCCGTGAAAGGTTTGTCGAAGTTCTCCGGCAATGACTGTCCGAGGAGGCCCCCGATACCGATCACGATGTCCATGTATCCGGAGAAATTGAAATAGAGATAGACCGTGTAGAACGACGCGGCCATGGCGTAGACCGCACATAGCTTGAGGAAGGGTACAGGCGCCGCCTGTAACAATTGCGGGCTGAGGAACGAGAAGGCGTAGTCGGCGGTGGCGGCGATAATGACGAATTTCAGGTAGCCGGTGACGATTCTGGAAAACGCGCCGTAAACACTGGATGTGTCGGGCTTTCCCACGGCCTTTCCGTCCGTCTCGCTGAAATCCTGATAGCGCTGGATGGGACCGGAAACGAAACACAGAAAATTGCAAGCGTAGCGAAAAAACGCGAACGGGCCAATTCGCTCGACCAGATCTCCCGACCGGACATCCACCATGATGTGCAATATCCGGAACAGGATGTAGGACAAGCCGATGGTCATGTAGGGGAACGGCAGGTGTCCAAGACCATCGAAGAAAGAGAAGCGTTTCAGGTAAATATAAGAGCAGAGCACGGCAACGACGCCGAATGCCAACACGACAGACGCTCGGTAAACATAAAGCATGCACACGCAAGCGTAGCCGAGCGCCAGGAAGGCGAACAGCGGCAACACTTGTGTGAAATCGGTCAGATAGCTGGCGATGAATATGGCGTTTGCGGCCGCAAGGACCACTCGCCGATAGAAAACTGACTCACTGATGTGGAAAGCGACGATTGTCGCTGCGACGAAAGCGAAGAATATGGGCGATGTGAGACTCATCGATGGAAAGCTCGGAGCTGTCTGAAATTGCACTGCAAGATTGATTCCAATCACGCCAGCTCAAGCTGCGACTCTTCCTGTTCGACCGTCATCGGCAACTGTTCCAATTCGACGTCCGTGCCCAGCTCCCAACGACTGCTCGCGTCAGAGCCATCATCTATGCGCATGAAACCCAACTTTCCGTAGTGTTCACGGACCATCTCGTTGCGATCGGTTGGAACGTAGTGGCCCTCGAGGGTTTCGATGCCTGCGGCACGCGCTCGGCGTACGATCTCTGCCAGCACCGCCTGCTCCACGCCACGACCTAACACGCGGCAGCTCATCAGCCAGCTATCGATCGTCCATCGTGCGAAACCGGTTGCCCGGCAAATCACGACACAAATGAGACCGTTATCGCCGAATTTGTCGATTAGCCTCGCGTGCAGCGTCATTGCGGCCGGATCCGTTTCGAGTTGCTCGACTTGGGATTCGGTGTAGCGCCGCGTCGTCAAGTTGAATTGATTGCTCTTGTTGATGAGCTGGGTGAGGCGGGCGCGTGTCGTTCGATTGAAGGAGCCAAAGACGATACGCATTTCCAGCGATCGAAGATAAGACTGGAGGTCGACGGTTTGACCCTGCAAGCTCAGTCGGCGCGCATTGGCCTGATACATTTCGGCGCGCGCGCGGTCTTCTTCGGAGAAGTTGATCGCTTCAAAATACCCGGCCGCAGCCAACGTGCGCGCGTAGGTGGCCGGGTCACTCTCAAGTTCGGGGACGGCAACCTCCGGAAGCTCTTGCCGGATAAGCTCGCGTTCGACCGGATTGTCATCGAGGAAAACAAACGAATCGAGCCCGAGCGCGAGTTCTTTCGCGATTGCGCGAATGTTGGTCGCCTTGTCGTTCCAATTGGCTTGGAATACCGCGATATGCTCTTCCTTCAGGAGCATGTCCGGGTGTTCCTTGAACGGCCTTCTGGCGACGCTGTCGGTATTCTTTGAGCTTACCGCCAGAACGATGCCGCGCGCACGTAGCGCGAGCGCGAGTTGCTGCACGGAAAGATGGGCCTCACCGGTCGCGTCGCCTTGGGCAATCTGAATGCCCTCCATTCCGTCGTCTCCGATAACGCCGCCCCAGATAGTGTTATCGAGATCGAGTACCAGACAACGGCGACTCTTGCCGCGCATCGCCTCCATAATCCGCCCTACCTGTTCGGCGTAAAGCGGCACAAAGGCGTCAGCGAATGGCAATTTCGCGAGATTCCACAAGGCAGGGGAATGCCAATCGGCCAGCCCGACCGTCTCAGCCATGCCTGCAACATCAAGTAGCATGTCGGTCGACTGCAGGACCGACTGGCTGATCCTCTGATTGACACGATCGACCAGATTGCGTGCTGTTCCGGTCAGCGCGCGGTCAAAGGATCCGAACAACCCCTCGGGAGGCGGCGCCAACGTCTGGACGATGCACGGCGCGCCGCAGTTGCGCGATATGCCGGCGCGGATCGAATCGAGAAGTCCGATCGCGGCATCGATAGATTCGTTTGCAAGCTGCTCGTTGCCCGGAGAAGGTTGCAGCGCGAGTCCGCGATGATCGAGGGCGACCAGGACCGCATCGGGGCGCGCCTTGTTCATGGTTGACTCCGGCGTCAATGCATCCTGCAAAAACTGGTCATACGCTCCTGTGATGCATTCGAGCGCGAAGCCGTGACGCGCGGCCGTTGCGACCAGGACCGGAACGATAAGATCGAGCGTGCCATTGCCGATCAGGCCGAGGCGAAATGGAACCAGGGGGGCGAGCGATTGGCCACTTTGTTGAGCTGACTTAATAACGCGACCCAAGCGCGACGATTGGCGTTCATCCAATGCGTGTGTCGCCAGCAATCTGACTTGTTTTCCCAAGTCGCCAGAATTGTTCGCAAATTCCCTGCAGCGTGACGCAAAATCAGAGGGTGGTTTTGGAAGCCACGCCAATTGCCGATACAGTTCCACGGACACGGTCGCCCCCACTTGTTTGGCATTAATTCTCGAAGGCCGCTTACGACCTCCGACGCAAGCGCCAAGCCCGCAAAGGCTGATCGCTTGATATGCAGTTGCGCGTAGCGCGGTACGGTTCCCGCCACGGCTCGTCATTTAGATTTGGTAGATTTGGCGAAAAATCGGGGCAGGAGTTGGTTGGGTATCCAATCATCGGACCGAGATAACAAGATCGTTACCTACCTGTGCGTGCGACGACCTCGTCGGTTCCATCCGGCTCCTCTGCGGAAACGGCAATATCGAGCGGATGCTCGCGCATTCGTCGCGAGAACGATTGTATTTCTCATGATGAGGTGTGAGGACGATCACTCGTGGCTGCTCGGCTGCGTTGGCTTGCTCAATAGAGCTCGCGATATTCGAATTGAAAGTTCGGTGCTCCGGCCGCGATCCCCAGCGTTCTCTGCAGCTTCTGATAGCCTGCGAGTGGAACGATGATGCAATCGGTGCTGCCGGCATAGCAAACCTGAACCCGGATGGCGTCACCGCAAATGTTTTGAACCAGGACAATCTGGTCGACGATCTTGGAATTGTTAGCTTGCGGATGCGTCAACGGGTGGACCGATATGCAAAGCTTTCCGTCCACCGTCTTGTGATTTGGAGCGTAGGTGCCTTCCATCGGCCGAATCGAACTCGAGGGCCGAGTGGAAATACCTGAGCCGCCATACATCGGTTGAGATGTGCGGCCGAAGCCGGATATTTGAGCATCGGCCGTCGCTGCAAGCAGCGATGAAGCGACCACGATGCACATCGCCACGTAACGATCTGTGCGCGTTGATCGGTTGTTACGCATCCTCACTGCTCGCTCTGCATAGATATCGGTCAGGACGAACCACATCCGACGTATGATCGCATCTAACATGTGATGACAGCTGAGGCCGGCTCGACAGGATGCCGCGCTCGTCGGCGGCAGGATAGGGTTGTAGTTACGGCAACAGAATGACGAACGAATTGTTCCCTAATTGCTGTGACCGAATTTCTGCCGTTTCCTTGCGATTGAAAGGGGTGACGGCACTCTTCAATGTCAGGCCACCGAACACCCGTCGACTGTGATACTCTACCGGTCATCATATGATGAGTATCCACAACGCGAGCATTATCGACGTCTAATGTTGAAGGAGATGCCAGGACACACTGTGTTGCGGGACGCCGAACTGGCGGCCGTACCGAGTCTGTCGGTCATCATCCCGAACCACAACTACGCTGCTTACGTGGGATCTGCGATCCGCAGCGCACTGGACATACGATGGCCGAAGGTCGACGTGGTCGTTGTCGATGACGGTTCGACGGACAATTCGCTTGCGGTCATCAACGAATTTGCCAACGAGATCACAGTCATCAGCCAGCCGAACGCAGGTCAGACGACGTCCTGTGTCAACGGCCTTCGCAAATCCTCTGGCGACGTGATCATATTTCTCGACTCGGATGATATCTTGCATCCCGATGTGATGACCGAGATTGCGTCCGTCTGGTCGAAACTCGCGAGCAAATATCAGTTCCAGATGCGCGTGATCGACGCAAAGGGGCGGCCGACTGGAAATGTCCTGCCACAGTACTTCTCCTCTCCGACCTCAGAGGACATCCGCAGTTGGATGATAACGACTGGTGCCTATCCGACCCCGCCGGGGTCGGGAAATGCCTACCCGCGATGGTTTGTCGAGCGTGTTTTCGGCTTTGAATCCGACTTTGTCGATCGCGCGCCGGATAGTTATCTTCTGGCGGCAGCTCCCGCGTGTGGCGATATCGTGACGATCACCAAGCCGCTGGCAGACTATCGCGTACATGGCCTCAATCACGGGGCCTTCCTTCAATTGGACGATACGCGCTTTGCGAGAGAGATCGACCTCACGCGGCGGCGCTACGAATTCTTTTTGGAGGTGGCGCGGACGATGAACCTGCCCGTGAGGCAGCACGCTCTGAACAGGAACCTGACATACTTGTGCCTGCGGACGGCGTCATACCGGTTGCGGCCTGACATTCATCCCATCGCGCGAGACACTGCGAGCTCGATTTTGGCTGATGGACTTAGGGCATTCTTTTACCCGCAGGGCTTTTCGACCTCACAAAGTGTTTCGCTGCTGCTGTGGATCGTTTGCGTGCTGGTCAGTCCATCACGTCTCGGGCGTCAGCTCGTGGGCTGGCGATTTGTACCCGCGGAACGGCCAAAATGGATAAAGTCAATGCTGAGGCGGCTTCGCGTCCTCCGATAAGGACGCGAAGCGGACTCTATTCAGGACGAACATACACAATATTTTCGCCATCCAGTATCATATCGAAATCTCTTCGACCCATGGCCTTCTGAAGCGTTCGGCTTGTTCGCCTGCCAGGCATAAGCCAGTCATGCGGTTCTATGATGATCATTGTTGTGCGATCAATCCACTCGGTGTTTTCCGAGAAGAGCTCCTGTTCAAAGCCTTCAATGTCGATTTTGACGATGAGCAAGACGCCGTTCGGTACCATGGCCAGCGCGTCATCAACGGTGAGCACGCGTACTCCCGTGTTGGAGCGGCTTGTCCGTGCGCCCCAGGACAGTTGGGAGTTTGTGACCGTGACGAAGCCGGGGGCTACGCCGATCGCAGCCTGGACGACAAAGGTATTGGGGCGATCGCCGATATTCTTTTGGAGGATTTTGACGTTATTCTCCTCGGGTTCAATGGCAACGATGGAGGCCTCGGGTAAGGCCTTCCGAAACCAAAGCGACGCCGCTCCGATATTGGCGCCTGCGTCAACGATTACGGGCTTGGCGCCGCGCTGCAGGATTTCTGAATACGAAGCCTCGAGTCTGGCCCTCACTGCTGGATAGCAATAGGCCGCATATTTCGGCGAACCAAAGATGTCCCGAAACGTCGACACGTCGCTTTCGCGAGGACGAAGGTAGACACTGCCGATCGAAGGAAGGAACACGCGCGATGCATTCGCGCCGGTTATCCGTGCGACGTGGCGCAAAAGAATTCGAGGACCGAAGAGTCGTACATCCTCGATATTAAGGCCAACGTGATACCAAAAGCTCATTGGTCGTGATCCCTCATCAGTCTCCGCTGAAGTGGTACGACTATGCCATCTTCATCGGTGTCATTTCCCCGCGATGCCAGGGCAAATGGCTTGCGGTTGCCGGCCTCGCAACGCCGGAGCGTCGATGTCGCTTGGGCACCAACGTCAACAACCAAACGATAACGGCAAATTCAGGCTTCAACAGCTGCCCGCTAACAAGCCAGGTGAACAGAAAGTAGTTGCAGGCCTCGACCCGCAGGTCGCTCGAATGTAGCCGAAGTACGAAAACTGACAAAACCAGCGCAAATCCAAGCACCCCGTACTCGTAAATGAGTTTCGCCCAGGTCGGATCATTCACCTCGTACTTGACTTTGAGTAGGCCGATTTCCCGCAGGTAGCTGCCGGCCCCGTTGCCAAACCACGTCGAAAAGAATCCGTCGTCGAAGCTGTGCGCGATCATGTCGAGCGGCGCTACAAAGCGGGCGTAGCCACTCGTATTCGGCATCGTAAATTCGTCGAGCCGGTTCAGCCAGACGTTCAGATATGGAATGTCGGCGCTGTAAAGCGTGAACAGCACGACGACCACGCCGACCAGACATGCAACGAAGACTGGAATGCGGGCCGGCGACCGTGGAAGCAGAAGCCCGGCTATGATTCCGATGACACCCGAACCGGAGAATGAACTGACCAACCCGCCCGCAAGAACGCCGAGAACGAGCCACCTGGCCCTCGTGCAATATTCGAGGATGATGGCGAGGGCCATCACCAAGGACAGAGTCGATGATTCGCGAAGGAAGAAGCCGTTTGCCTTTATCAAGCCTGCGTCTTCGCGGCTATAGGTATAAGCCCCCTCGCTCCGTATCGCCTCGGGGAGCACAAAGTGAATATTCGTGATGAAGGGACTCTTCACCGCGTTTACCGCGACGATCTGAACAATGGAAATCACGGCAATCACTGTCGCCGCAGTCACGAACGTGCGCTGGATGTAATCCTGCACCGGCCGCGGATCGCGGGCGCTTCTCAAGCGGAAGCAGAAGGGCGCGTACAGGGCGGATAGAAGCAGGAGCGACGTCCACGTCCCCGAGGTGTCGGAAAACGACATGCGGAAAGCCGCCAAGGCGATCGCGCTGATGAATAGCAGCAATGACAAAACGCTCAGCGATACGTAGCCGGAGACGAGGAGATAGGTTGCAAATAACGCGTATGAGATGAGATCCGCCGAGATCGGAAAGGTGCCCAGGTTGTAGGCAATTTGCGACAAGAAGAGAGGAGATATCACCGAGATCCAGACTACAGCTTTTCCGGCTCTGTCCAGTTCCATCTCCATCCGAATGGCCGATGTTTGGCCGGCAGGAGACAGCTCATTCATCGGCATATCAAAAGTCACTTATGCTGCCCTTTTGGTAAGTTGTGTTGCTTCCAGGCATGCCCGGGTGCCATTGACCCAAAGGCCTTTATTTGCTGCAGGCGGGAACTGAAGATGGTGGCCACTATCGTTCCTCAAAGCGTGAGAAACGTAGTTGGCAATCAATGCCATGTCGACGCAAAAGTGTCGCAATATTCGCATGTAGTTCCGGTGAGACTCGATCGAACGCGGACCGGAGACATCAGTGATGATTGCCGATTGGCGCAAACAAATCTTGAGTATTGTTCCGATCGTGCTGATTGTCGCGTCGGCTGGACCTGCGCGCAGTGCCGGTTGGGAACTGGTGTTTTCGGATGAGTTCAACGGCGACAAGCTTGATCGAACGAAATGGGCGACCCGATACATCTACAACAATGAAACGATGGACCGGTTCAATGACGAAAAGCAACGCTACCGCGACGACCACGTGGTGTCCGGGGGTGTACTGAGCCTGACCGCAAAAAAGAACGGGGGCTCGGATACGTTCGATTCCGCGATGATCCGAAGCCACCAGACATTTTATTATGGCTACTATGAAGCGCGGGTCTTTCTTCCGAATGCGCGCGGATCGTGGCCGGCATTCTGGCTCGAAGCCGATTACGACATCGATGGAAAGTTTTGGCATCCGCCGGAGATCGACATTTTCGAGTACGTCATCAACGGCGTGGAAGACAAGCCGAACATGCTGCACTCGAACGCGATGAGCCAGGACAAGTGGACGCCGCAGTCCTACACGTATGTGGACAGCTCGTTCGTGCTCAAGTTTCAGGACATGGTCAGCAAGGAGGACCTGAACAAGGATTGGCATATTGCCGGCTTCGTCTGGGCCCCTGACCGCATTTCGTTCTTCTGGGACGGCCGCCTTGTCTACACGCGCATGTACCAGTGGCTCAGGAAGGACGGCCAACTGGGGCCGCCTGCACACGTCGATCTCAACTTTGCCGTCGGTGGAGCGGGCTGGGCGGGCCGGCATGGAATCGATGACGCGGCTTTCCCGCAGGCGTTCAAGATCGACTACGTTCGGGTCTGCCAGTTCACGTCCTCCGCGCGTGGAGGCCGAAAATGCGGTCCGAGCGAGGTGACGCCGGATCCAACGGATTTTGGATACACGGCAGCGCTCAACGACATGCCCAAGCCGACATTCCTCAACGTGACGAAGGTCGTGGCGGACAAGCAGCCGAATGCCGGAGTATTGTCGCTAAGCACAACCGACCCGCTCAAGGTCGAAATTCCGATCAAGGTTCCGGAAGACTATCCGACAAATCGAACGCTTCAAACGTACGTCTTCGACGAAACAACCGGCGCCGTGGTCGCATCGGCCAGGAAGCCGCTGCAGGTCTCTCGCAAGGAAGGGGAAGATGGCGCCAGCGTGATCGAATTGGCGCTGCCGGCTTTGCCTCGTGAAGGGAACTATATTCTGGGCAGCAAGCTCACGGCCGAAGTCGCGGGCGAGGTCGGCCCCAAAGAAGTTCCCGTTGCCTGCGACACCCAGGTGATCCAACCCAAAAAAGCCAGATCTTGCCGCCTATTGTCGCTGCATGTGCGCCGCTGACCGGAACGGTGTATCCAGCGCGAGCACAACTTTGTGTGATCTGGATCAAGCCGAGTAACGCCGATTGCGGTCGGCTGCCTGCAGGTCGGTCTGGGTTTTGTTCTGTCTGTGGCAGGAAAGCGCGCGATGCGGCTTCCTGCCAGAGGCGTTATCTTGCAATGGTAGTCGTCCATGAACTCTAAGGTTCGCACCGTCAGGCAAATCCTCCGTGGCGCATTGCGCGGCAGCCCTAGCCGGCTTTGCGGTCATCGCACGTGGAGAAGTGAACATCCGCATTCCTGGCTGACGGCCGTCGAGGAAGAAGTGCTGATGCGAAAGGCGCCGCTTCAATTCGGCAGCCGTGACGCGGCGTTTGCTCGCGCTGGAAACCATCTGTCAATGAACGAGCATTGAAAAATGGTCGCTGTCGGTGCGAAAGCGGCGCCTCCGTTGTCGAAGAGTTCAATCGCCATCGGAGCTGCCTGGATCGGCGTGAGTCGGGTGGTGGTCGCCACTCTCGGCTTCCTGAACACGCTGATATTGGCGAGGATGCTCACGCCGGAGGATTTCGGTCTGGTCGCCGTCGCGACGGCGATCATTGCTATTCTGGCGTCGATGACCGAGCTGTCCCTGACATCGGCGCTAATCCACCACAAGGATCCAAGTGAAGATCAGTTCCACGCCGCCTGGACGTTGAGCCTGGCTCGCGCCTGCCTGCTCGCACTCTTGCTGTCGTTGCTCGCTTATCCGGTGTCGCTGTCCTACGGCGATGCTCGTTTGATTCCGATCCTATTGGTGCTGAGCTGTTCGGTTGCGATATCAGGCCTTCGAAATCCGATGCTCGCGATGATGCAGCGCCAGCTCGTGTTCTGGCAGGAATTCGTGACGAGCAGCAGCCGGGCACTCGCAACCATCCTCGTCTCCTCTGGGATCGCCATTTTCTTCAGGAGCTACTGGGCTCTGATCGCCGGGGCCGTCGTCGCCAACCTCGTCGATGTCGTCGCTTCCTATCTGATCCAGCCGTTCCGGCCAAAATTCCGGATAAGGGGCAGCCGCTCCCTATGGTCGTTCTCTGTGTGGCTATCGCTCGGGCAGGCGGTCAGCACGCTGAACTGGCGTTTTGACCAGATCATCATCGGATACTTTCTCGGTAAATCCACCCTGGGCGGATACGTGCTGGGCAGCGACCTGGCCGCCACGCCGACCCGAGAAGCCACAAACCCGCTTGCAGGAACGCTGTTTCCTGCGTTCGTGAAGCTGAGGGACGACAAAGCCGCCCTTCAGCGAGCTTATCTGTCGGCGCAATCGATGCTGTGTGCGATCGCCTTTCCGGCGGGGTTCGGCTTCGCGATGATCGCCGATCAATTCGTTCCGCTCGCTCTGGGTGATGCCTGGGCAGGTGCGACAATCGTGATCCAGCTTCTCGGTGGCGCAATTGCGTTGCATACACTCAGCGCGACCGTCCAACCTCTTGGTCTGGCCCTTGGGCAGACGCGCAAATTATTTCATCGCGACGTTGCGGTCCTGATCGTGAGATTGCCTTTCATTGTTGCGGGCTTGTGGGTGGGAGGGTTGCTTGGCCTGCTTGTCGCTCGTGTGGCGGTTACGCTGGGCGGTGTCGTCTACAACATGGTCCTGGTCCGCGAATTGATCGGCACCTCTGTCTTCCGGCAATTTCTCGTGAATCTGAGGACAGCCTTATCCACGTGCACGATGATCATCGTCGGTCTTCTAACCAATTGGGCTTTCATCACATTCTTCGGCCACGAGTCTCACGTCTATGCTCGGTTGACCGCTGTTGTTCTCGTGAGCATTTTTGCCTATGTCGGGTCAGTGTTTGGATTCTGGCGGGTGGCGGGTTCGCCGACCGGACCTGAGCGTGAGATCCTGCGGATCCTCGGCGTGATCGCCAACAGATTTGGGAAAGTGGGAAAATCGTCGATGATGACCGCGCAGTCGGGTGAGTGATATGAATGAACGCTCAGGGAAGGTCATCGTGCGGATCGACCCGACTTATCTCCGCCCCACCGAAGTCGATCTCCCGATCGGCGATCCCAGCAAGGCGCACGAGAAGCTGGGCTCGAAATCCAGGGCTCCGTTCGCGCAACTGGCCAAGCAAATGGTTGCGGGCGATTTACGCGAGGCCAGGCGGGAGATTGCCAATGGCAAGCACTCCGTTTGAGCTGGCCGGCAAGACCGTTTTCGTCGCCGGGCATCGCGGCATGGTCGGCTCCGCGCTGGTGCGGCGGCTTGCGGAGGAAGATGTCGAGCTGCTGACGGTGTCGCGGAGCGAGGTCGACCTGCGTGACCAGGCCGCCGTCGACAGATGGTTCGCTGCAAAGCGTCCGCAGGTAGTGTTCCTTGGCGCTGCCAAGGTCGGTGGCATTGTCGCGAACAATACGCTGCGCGCCGAGTTCCTCTACGACAATCTGGTAATCGCAACCAACGTGATCCACGCCGCGCACGTCAATCGATGCGAGAAGCTGATGTTCTTCGGCTCGTCCTGCATCTACCCCAAACTTGCCGCCCAGCCGCTGCGCGAAGAGTCGATGCTGACCGACGCGCTGGAGTCGACCAACGAACCCTATGCAATCGCCAAGATCGCCGGCATCAAGATGGTAGAGGCCTATCGCAGCCAGTACGGCTCGAACTTCATCAGCGTGATGCCGACAAACCTTTATGGTCGCGGCGACAATTATCATCCGGAATACAGCCATGTCGTCGCCGCGTTGATCCGACGCTTCCACGAGGCCAAGATATCGGGGGCGAAGAACGTCGCGGTGTGGGGCACCGGCACGCCGCGGCGCGAATTTCTCTTCGTCGACGATCTGGCGGACGCCTGTATCCACCTGATGAAGACCTATTCGAGCGGCGAGCTCGTCAACATCGGCACAGGGGTGGATATTACCATCGCCGAATTCGCGCGCGTGGTCGCGGCGACCGTCGGCTATTCCGGCGAGATCAGCTATGACACCTCGCGCCCTGACGGCACCCCGCGCAAATTGCTAGACGTCAGCCGATTGATGCAATTGGGTTGGCAGGCCAAGACCTCGCTCGAGGATGGGCTCAAGCTCGCCTATCAGGCATATCTCAGCGAAAGCCGGCAGGCGACGGAGTAGGGGACGGCCGTGATTGCGAGTCAACGGTCGCGGAAGCTCGCTAACGAATCCGCGTGAGTGCTGCAGGAAGCGGCATTCCCGTACACTCGTTGCCCATGTTCGTTGCAACGAACACATTTGCCTGCCTTAAGACGTCAATAGAGTCGATTTTTGTCATGAATATGTGCGGTGTTGTCGCTACTCGCAGTGTTGCCGAGTCTTCCCTTCGGTTGCCAGGCCGACCAATTCGGTATTTTGGAACCGGGGCGGCTTCTGGATCGGCGGGGCGGCACCGGCGGGGACACGAGAGAGTGATAGAGGCAGACGCCGGCTGAGCGTGAAAGTTCGAATCTGATGCGTGACGCGGGGAGCACGGCAGCGCAAACTGTCCAGCGGTCTCGCTTGCTGCACGCAGATTCGTCGTTCGCTCTCCCGTAGCGAGTGTCTCGCGCAATCGCAGAGGTGGATTTGTCGAATGCGAAATGTTGGCGATGCATCGGAAGCCGTTCGATGCTGTGATGTGACCGACGGCGCCGAAGAGTTAAGGACGATGGCCGAAAGTCCCATAGAAACTCCAATGAAGGATTCTCGTACACTCATTGCAGAATTGCAGAGCGAGATCGACAAGGTCATCGGGCCTCATCTGGAGGGCGTCGAGAACTTTGCGCTGGTGGATTTCCCCAACCATCCGAATGTGGGCGACAGCGCCATTTGGTTGGGTGAAGAGACCTATTTGCAGCAGAAGCTGGGCAGGGCACCGTCCTACGTGTGCACCTACGACACCTGGGCAAAGGAAGACTTTGAGAGAGCCGTTCCTGCCGGACCTATCCTGATCCATGGTGGGGGAAATTTCGGCGACCTGTGGCCAAGTCATCAGGAGTTCCGGCTCAGACTTCTGTCGGAGTTTCCGGATCGCCAGATCATCCAGTTACCGCAAACCATTCACTTCTCCACGAAGGCAAGTCTCAAACGCGCCGCGGAAATCATCAACTCCCACAAAAAGTTCCGGATTCTGGTCCGCGACCTGCAAAGCCTGAACATCGCGAGAAAGGAATTCACAGCCGCCGTCGATCTCTGTCCGGACATGGCATTCTGCCTTGGGTCGCAGAGCTCACGAGCGGAGATTACTAGGAAATTGTTGCTGCTGCTCCGAACCGATCACGAGAAGGGGGAGCAGAAGCGATCTCGCCCGCTCCCGAGCTTTGCAGTCGTCGAGGACTGGCTTACGGAACAGCGAGGCTTGGGAAAGTGGCTCTTGCTTCAGGCGCTGCTCGAAACATCTCTTCGCCTGTTCAAGGGCAGGATGCCGTCCGAGCTCGACTTGCGTATTCGGTGGTTTCATCTTTTGGCGTCGAACCGGGTAGCCCGCGGAATGAAGCAAGTTGGATCGTCGGCCTATGTGATCACGGACCGGCTTCACACGCACATCTTCTGCGTGTTGTTGAATGTGCCGCACTCGGTCCTTGACAACAATTATGGCAAGATCAGCACGTTCGTCGACGCCTGGAGCAAGCCGTTCGAAAAGCTGGGCCGGCCATTGAGCAGAAGTGTGGATGAGGCCGTCGCAACCTTTCTGGATATCTGCAAGAGCAGTCGGGTTCCGGCGGATCAAGGGTGACGGTCAAGCATCATCCTCCGTCCGGGTGGCTCGCCGGATCGTGCGCGTCGACGGCTAGTGTGGCCGCTCTCGTTGTTGTCTGGCCCGCGTTGTTTGTGCAGGAGATTGTCAGGTTGCCGACCCCTGTTGCCGTTGGTGTGCCGGTGATGAGCCCGGTGGAAGCGTTAAAGGAAAGACCCTGCGGTAGTCCTTTGACGGACAAGACCTTCGGCGTCATGACGCCGACGTCGCAGTCACCATAGACATCGTGGCGGTAGCCACCGCCCGTGGTGGCCGAAAGGGGACCGGTCGTCACGTTTGGGCCGCGATTGATGGAGAATCGCAGAGGCTCCATCGTCGAGCCGTCGGGCTTATAGCCATATACGACGACGTGCGACCGCCCGGCATTGCCCGTGCCGGTGGTGAAGTCTGCCCTGATCGTGCGCGAGGCCGCGTCGTACGAAATTCCTTCCGGAAATTGCGTGAAAGTCGTTTGCTCCGACATGCCCGGTTCGGAGCTGTCATAGGGCAAGACCTGGACGAATTCCGTAACGCTCGCATCGCCCCAGAGGGCCTTGGGGCTCGGCAGCACAACCTTGCCGTTGCCGTCGTAGTCGACATTAAGGTCTGCGACCGAAACCAGCGGCTTCCAATGCTTGACGCCTGCCGTCCGCCAGCCGCGGATCCAGTCGATATCGAGATAGGCCCCAGTCGTCGAGCCGGCCCACGCCTCGGCGTCATACGCCTCGCCCGCGAACGTGCTGTTGAAGATATGTGACGTCAGAAGAACATATGAAGGCATGCTCTTGGTATTCGAGTCGACGCCGACAAATTGGGCCCGAAGGGCGCCGTCGACATAGAATTGGGTGTTCCCCCCGTTCCGAAAGACAAAGCTGAACACGTGAAACGTGTCGTCCATGTAGTCGAATGGTCCGGCGCTGTTGTCGGTCGAGATTGCCCCCGACGTGTGGACGATATTGCTGAAATGCATGCCTTGAGAGTTGCACTCCAGATCCCACTCGTTGCCGGTTGGATTGAGCACGGGGGCGACCGCATAAGTCCAGAAGGTCGGATGAAAGCCGGCCGGATTTGTAAGCCTGGAGCTGAACCGGGCACGCATCTCGACAATGACTGCGTTGGTGGTCGGGTAGTATGCAAATGCTCCCGCCGTATGGATCATTGCGGAGAGATGCGGACGGACGCCCCCGTTGATGGACCGATCGGTCGGCGTTAGGAATGCCTGCTCGCGCTCTGTTGCCATGCGCGCTCCCAGCCGCAGCACCGAGTGGGAAACCGACATGTTGTCGAAACCGACCGCGACGCCGCGGTTGCGGTCTTTGTAGCCCGTCGCAAGCGGGTCGGCATCGAAGGCTGTCCCTAGCGACGTGGTATTGCCGCGGATGCCCGGATGATAGGCACCGGTCGGGAAGAATTTTCCGCGGGGATTTCGAGGACCAACGATGTCGAGATTGTCAAAATCATCGCCCCAGGACAGCGTATAGCCCTCATACAACCCAGTGCCATTTTGGCCGACGACGGCGCCGCCAACGACCTGATTGCTTCGATTGAAGGGCGGCATGGATTGCAGCCAATGTCGCAAGCCTTCGCGGTTCAAGGCCAAATAAAGTGCTGCGCCGGCGGCGACCAACGATGCGACGAACAGTATTGCCATGGTGCCGTTGGTTCGACGCTTTGATAGCATCCACGCCTCTCTTGGCTCGAGACCATTGCGACTCTCGCGACCTACTATTCACTCTGACGTGAGGATCTTTGGTTCGCTCCAAGGCGCTGCGAAGGCGGACCGCCGTAGCGTAGCCGCGAATTTGGTCGTGCTGACCGAGTAGGAACATGAAAACATGGCCGACAGCATGGCGGCCTTCAGATGCGTGACGCGTCCTTGTCAGCACCGACAAGTTCGCGCTAATCGTTCCGAGGGTCGTGTGCAAACGGTTCCAAGTCGACAGCGTCGGACTGATCAAGCAATGGGCAGCAATCTCAGAATTATGGCGATTAGTTTGGCCGGTTCCCATCGCCGCCAGCGCGCAACTGAAAACCTGGATGCGCTTGATATTCCGTGGTCCTTCTTCGATGCCCTGCGTGTGCCGGCCCAGGGACTTCCGCAATATGATGAAGCGCTGGCCATTCGCTTTTGGGGCAGGGGCCTTTCTCGAGCCGAGATCGGCTGCGCAGCAAGCCATATGAGCATCATGGCGCAACTGGCGGAGTCGGACTCGGACGATTCGTGGACTCTTGTGATGGAAGACGACGTCGTTCTCGATGCTGGATTCGGCTTTCGATCACTTCCGGATATCTGCAAGGCTGCCGAGATTGGCTATCTCCGGCTGTATGGACGGCACATGGCGCAGTGCAAGCATGTTGCCTGGCTGGATCAGCGGGAATTGGTGCGGTTTGAGCGTGCACCGATGGGAACCCAGGCCTATCTGATCTCCAGCCGCGCCGCGCGTCGATTCATCGACAGCGTGACGACGATCCATCGACCCGTCGACTGGGAGATGGACCGGTTCTGGGCAAACGGCCTTTACAATTACGCCTTGTTTCCTTTCCCGTGCCTTGAACTGACGATGACGTCGTCGATTGCAAAGGCGGCAGATTCGGTCCGCGAGCCGACCGCGATCGACAGAGCGGCATGGTTTGCGTGGAAATCAAAGGAATATGTTCTGCGCCTGTCGGAAAATATTCGTCTTCGCCAGTCCGATAAGCGGATTCGCAGCCGCCTTGCCGGCTTAACGACTCTTCACGGGCCAATGCGCGAGACAATTCGCACCATCGAAAGCGTGTGATCGGCGCCTCGAGGGCCTGCAGCGAGATCTGACGAGGCGGGTGCGCCGTTGCGCACTCAGGCGTGCTTACGGCGAATGACGCTGCCGAACCGCAGAAGCGGCCTCAGGAGCTCCGCCCGGTTGAACCGGAGCATGATCAGCCGGTACGCAAGCCAGGAGGGGCTCAGGAACAACGCGGAGAACCAGACGATATGAGAGGCGGCGGCGCGCCACTGGGTCGTCCTGGTCAGGGCAAGCCATATTCCACGGCGCACGAGCGAACTCGAGGAGTCCGCATCCTGGCCAACATACCTCAGTCCCAATTTGCGCGACGCGAGGCGATAGTTGACGAAGACGATCTCGTTGTCGATCGGCCGTGCAGCTTGCACGTGCATCGACTTCCTGTCGCAATGCGCCTTCAGGATATCGAACTCGGCGACACGGAACCCGATCTGCCTGGGGAAATCGGGAAAGCACTGCGCGCGGCCCTTCGCGTCATTCCGGCTGATATTTCTGCCATGAAGCCGATATTGCCCCAGGGTTTCCTGCACCGTGACCACGTTCCCGTAGAGAGGCGCGATCGTGTTGAGAGCCCCATCGTATCCAACAGGTGGATTGAGAGGGATGACCTGGCGAAGAAACTCTCGGGAATACGCGTTTCCCGACATGACCGGCCAGGTGTATGTTCCCCACCGGATAAATTCTGCGTGCACGTCGTCTGGCGCGTAGGACTTGGGAAACGCACAAAACGAGCGTCCAAGTTGCTTGCCGGCGCCATCGATGATTTCCAGATTGAATTGAACTTTCGAAACACCCTCGCACCAGCGCGCAGCGACGTGTTCCACCGCCGTCGACAGCAGGATATCATCCGCATCGAGGAAGAGCAGCACGTCGCCTGTCGCTTCGCGATAACCAACCTCGAATGCTGCGATGTTGCCTTGATTAGCCTGAAATATGGCTCGAATCCTGTCGCCATAGCCGGCGATAATCTGACGGGAACCGTCGATCGAGCCGTCGTCGACGACAACAATTTCATCCGCTGGACGCGTTTGATTCAATGCGCTGTCGATCGCCAATCCGACATATCGTTCGTAGTTGTAGACCGTTATGACGATGCTGATCTTCAACGTGTGTCGCTCACGAAGTTCGCGGATGTCACGAGAGGCTATCAATCCATGTCTTGATGAGCCAGAAGTAATTTCACGGTCCGCAAAGCATGGTCGGTAAGGCAATCGCATGAAAATTTCTCTGATCGATCCCTCACTATTTACGTGGCCGTATGATCTCAAATTAGCCAAAGGATTGACCGATATTGGGCATGCAGCCAGCATTGTCGGCCGCCAGCTTGGACAGAAGCCCTCCGTGGATGAGGAACTGTTTCTTGACCGGCATTTTTATCCGGGATTGCAATCGCGTTTTTTCAAGAGACTTCCGCGCAGCGTGCAACTGGGGTTGAAGGGCCTCAGTCACGCGGAATCAATGACACGGCTAATCAGGCGCTTCAGGAGAAGGCCGCCTGACGTGATCCATTTTCAGTGGGCGCCGCTGGCAATCGTTGACAGCCAGTTCATCCCCAAGTTCAGGAGGGTCGCGCCAACGGTCTTGACCGTTCACGATTCGAATCCGTTCAACAACAATCCGAGCTCGCGGATACAGCGAATTGGCGCGCTCGGGATTCTGCATTGCTTCGACCATCTCATCGTTCATACGACCGTTGCACGCGATCGCCTGCTGCGCGTCGGTATCCCGGACGAGAAGATATCCGTTATCGCGCACGGATTGCTCACGGATCATATCGCCAGACGGGCCGACGAGTCTTCGGCAGCGGCCGGGCGCGTTCAAATACTCCTGTTCGGCAAGATAAAGCCCTACAAGGGCGTCGACGTCATGCTCCGCGCGCTTGCGCTGCTTCCCCGCGAGGTCAGGGCGCATTGCGTGGTGAAGGTCGTGGGCTGGCCAGAAATGCCGATGGAGCCGCTGTTTGCGATGGTGAAGGACCTGGAGCTCGAAGACCATGTCGAGTTCGACCTGCGTTTTGTCCCGGAAAATGAAGTGACCTCCCTGGTCGCGCGCGCTGACATCCTGGCTTTTCCGTACCGGGACATCGACGCATCGGGTGTGCTGATGCTGGCGATTGCGGCGGGACGTCCGATTGTGGCGTCGAACCTTGGAACGTTTTCGGAATGGCTGAGCGATCAGGCAGAGGGAACGCTCGTTCCTCCAGATGATCCGGCGGCATTGTCTCGATCGCTCGAACGCTTGATTCGCGACCCCGACTATCGAAACTCCAAGGGTCGAGGAATGCTGGATCTGCGCGACTCCGTGCCGACATGGACCTCGATTGCCCGCCTGACCGAAGTCGCCTATGCGAAAGCGAGCCGGCGTGTGGGGGGCGCGCCGGCTAGCGTTAAGGTTCTGCAGGATTTACGAAACTGACGGCGTCATCTGCCAGGTGGTCTGGCGGATCGACAGAATGCCCCAGAAAAAGCCAAGTGCCCACGCGAAGTGCATCACGACAGCGGCCGGCAGCGCAAGCAGCCCGCAGATTGAGCGATGCTTTGCTGCAATCATCATTGCAGTCAGCGCCAGAATTGCCAGATAGGCCGCTGGCAATGCCAACAGCACCGGCATCACCGGAGACAGCGCGATGGCGCAAAACGTCAATGCAACATGAGTGGGCACCAGGAACTGGCGCAGTCGCAACGATCCGGGATGCCGTCTCACGGTCCTCGATCGACCGCGACCGTAGTTGAAGTACTGCTTCGCCAGGCTCAGAAAACCCGACCTCGGTCGATATGAAAGGCGGATGTCCGAATCGAGAAATATCCGGCCGCCGATTGCACGCAGTCTGCAATCAAACTCTGCATCTTCATTATGAGTGAAGGTTTCATCGTAACCGCCGGCCCTGCGGAACGCATCGATGGTCATCGCCGCATGATGTCCGTGGTCGACAAAGCCGCTTTGCTTTCCGCCGCGATGCGCCGATCCGCCCGATCCGACCTTTGTGTCTGAGACCCAGGCGACGGCCTTTTGCAGGCAGCTGTCACCACGCGAGTCCATGGGGACCACGACCGAATCGGCCTGGCGCTCGTCCAAGGTCTCGATGAGACTCGAAACATAATCCGCCGGATATTCGCAATGAGCGTCACACCGCACCAGCACCTGAGCCGCAGCGCCATAACCCCGTACGGCCAGATTGACGCCGGCACTCTGCAGCCGCTGGGGATTGCGCAACAGATGGACGTCGTCGATCTCCTTGGCGAGCAAGCGAACAATGTCAGGCGTCCCATCGGTGCTGCCGCCATCTGCAACCACTATTGTGCGATCTTCGTGCAGACTGTCCCGAGCCAGGTTGCGGACAACGGTCTCGATGTGGGAAGCCTCGTTCAAAGCGGGTATGACGATCAGGATTTTTCTGGACACGGTTTAGCTGCCACTTGTCGTTGTTGTCTTCAACCATTGGGCGGGCGCGGGAATGTTATTCGATGCACGCCAAGGACGAGCGGACGGTCAGCCAGAAGAATGGCCAACTCGTGACCTCCCGGCTTGGCCTCCTCGTGCCGCCGCAACTAAGTGAGTGTGCTCACCGATCGTGCGTTAAAAGGGCGATCTATTTGCGAGGATAGTTTGTCCGGCCGATCGCTGGAAGATTGGAAGCGAACACGAATTGGAGTGGTATGTGAGAGTTATTGTTGTCGTCCTGGCTTGGCTGCTTGCCGTGTGTCGTCCCGCATCGGCTGATCCGATGACGCTGGATTTTTCATGGCGCGGTGCGCACGGTTGCGTCACTTTGTTCCCAAATCCCGAGATTCATCTGCGCAATGTTCCCGCGGGTTCCACCTCGATATCGCTAACGTTGAGGCAAGGCGCTCGAGAAATGGGAGGCCAGGATGTTCCGGTTCCGAGCAACGGTATTTTGCCATTTGGCACGATCCACACTTTCGGTCCGTGCAATCCTGGCCTGTATGAATGGACTGCCTTGGCGAAATCACCGACAGGGCAGGTTCTGTCGGAAGCGCATCAAGCGCAATTCTATCCCGCGGACGAAACCACAGCGAGACAATAGTTACGCAGCGATGTCGCAAGGCGAGTATGGCAGCACTCGCGGCCGCCGTGTGAGGTCGGAAAGTTCGTCGGTTTGTTGAGGTAGTTGCTGACTCAGTCGCTGCATCTCGCAGCGAGAGTTTCGGGCCTTTGCAACTGTCCGTTCCACGGTACGAATGCGGCCACAATCCATTTGGATAAGAATTGATTGGAATTTGGCAGATCGGGGAGATCAACAACAAGGTTGTGCTTCGTGACAGGGAGTTGAGTGTTGTTGGCGCGAAGGCAGATGCGCGACGATGTCGCCGATCCTACAAATCTCGGTAATTCCGCGCTTGCGATCGATGCCCAGCGGGCGGACGCAACGAGATGAAGAAGACCGTTCTTGTCACCGGCGGTGCCGGCTACGTCGGCTCGCATTGTTGCAAAGCGTTTGCGATGGCCGGCTGGAACGTCGTGACGCTGGACAATCTTTCCCGGGGCTGGCGCGATGCCGTCCGCTGGGGACCGCTGATCGAATGCGACATTCGCAATTCATCCGGCGTGCGCGCGACGCTGGAAACCCACAGGCCGGACCTCGTCGCGCATTTTGCTGCGCTGTCTTATGTCGGCGAGTCCGTGGCCGATCCCGCCATCTATTACGACAACAACACGAGAGGAACACTTGCGCTCCTTGAGGCGATGCGAGCGGCCGGCTGCTCGCGCGTCCTCTTTTCCAGCACGTGTGCCAGTTACGGAATTCCAAATCGCATCCCGATAGACGAAACGCATCCGCAAGCGCCAATCAATCCCTATGGATGGTCCAAGATGATCATCGAGCGCATGCTGGAGGACTTTGGTCGCGCGTACGGGATGTCGTCGGCTTCCCTGCGCTACTTCAACGCTGCGGGTTGCGATCCGGACGGCGAGATCGGCGAGCGCCACGAACCGGAGACGCATGCCATTCCGCTTGCGATTGAAGCCGTGCGCCGACCCGATCGACCTTTCACCATTTTGGGAACGGACTTTCCGACGCCGGACGGCAGCGCGATCAGGGACTATATCCACGTCAGTGACCTGGCGCAGGCCCACCTTCTCGCAGGCAATATGCTGGCAGCTCGTGGCGGTACTCACGTCTTCAATCTCGGTACGGGGATCGGCACGAGCGTGCTTGAACTGCTACAGGCCGTGAAGCGTGTCTCCGGAAACGATCCGATCGTCCGCCGCGGCCCGCGCCGTCCGGGAGATCCGCCCACGCTTGTCGCCTCCTTTGCCAAAGTCGAGCAGGAGCTCGGTTGGAGGCCACGGCAATCCCAGATCGATTTCATTATCGAAACTGCGCTCAGGTGGAGCGATAGCAACCCGCCGGCATGACGTCGCACGAAGATGACCGATAGCCCATTCATTGCAGGCATTGGATTGGGAAGGGGCGTGACGCATGTCTCCGTGGCGTCGGCTTCTGCTGTTGCGGAAACGCCATTGAGCGAAGGCATGACGGTATTTTGGCGTGCCAATCAGCCGATTGGTCATGTTCTGATGCATGAAGGCCGGGTGACGGACTCCAGGATCGAGCATATTGACGATGCGCTTATCTCAGCGGTCGACTCCAAGGTGCGAACGCCGACGAAGGCGCGGCTCTCGGCAAGCGTGGTGATCTGCACGCGGGACCGTCCGGACGAGCTGAGCAGATGCTTGCTGTCGCTGCCTCAACAGACCCATCCTCCGCGAGAGATTATTGTGGTGGACAATGCGTCGCGCGATCAGCGGACGCGGGATGTGGCGTTGGCCGCGGGAGTGACCTACGTTCGCGAGGATAGACCCGGTCTGGATATTGCGCGTAATGCCGGCGCGCTCCGGGCAACCGGAGATATCGTCGCCTATACGGACGACGATGTGTTGCTTCACCCGCGTTGGCTGGAGCAACTAACGTGCGCGTTTGACTCTCCCCAGATCGGGGCGGTGACGGGACTGGTGCTTCCGGCGGAGCTTGCAACCGAGGCGCAACGGCACTTCGAGACGTATTGGGGATTTGGCAAGGGCTACTGCGAACAGGATTACGACGGCACAGTCTTCCGATCGCATAGCGACCGAGTTCTTCCGGCATGGGACATTGGCGCTGGAGCGAGCATGGCGTTCAGGCGCGATGTGTTTCAAACCGTCGGACTTTTCGACGAGCGACTGGACGTCGGTCAGGCGGGCTGCTCGGGTGACTCGGAATACTGGTATCGATTGCTCGCGGGTGGCTACACCTGTCGTTACACTCCGGCGTCGGTCGCATTCCATTTTCACCGTAGGACGATGGATGGCCTGGCCAGCCAGATCTATCACTACATGCGTGGTCATGCGGCGGCACTTTTGGTGCAGTATGAGCGAACGGGGATCTCGGCTAATCGGCGTCTGGCCTACTATCAAAAACCTCGCTGGTACCTGTATCGACTGCTCCGGAAAGTCATGGAGGGAGACAGCGTTCGCGACCGCTTCCTGAAGGAGGAGGTGACGGGATATCTCGCCGGATTGCTGTTCTATCATCGCCGAAGGTTTCGAAGATGACGGCCTATCCGTGTACGTCCGTCGTGATTGCAGCCCGCAATGCCGAAGCGACCATTGCTGAAACGCTTGACAGCCTGCTCGCGCAGAGCTTCCCCGACTGGGAGGCTCTCGTCGTGGATGACGGATCGAATGATGGCACGGCCGCGATCATTGCCGAACATGCGGTACGCGATTCTCGCGTTCGCGTTCTGAAGTCTGACGGAGCAGGCGCATCGAGCGCCCGCAACAGGGGAATTTCAAGCGCGCGCGGCGAACGAATACTGTTCCTGGATAGTGACGACTGGATTGATCGATCCTTCCTTGCCCGGATGAATGCTGCGCTGGATCTCGATCACTCGGCGGTGGCCGCCTATTGCAACAGTTGCCGGGTCATGCCTGACGGCAGTGAGACACCCGTTCGCAGCGATCCGACCATCCAGGACGGTGCGTTTGAGCGTTTCGCTCGCACGTGTGCCACGTTCATCCATGCCGTGCTCGTCTTAAAAAGCAATGTCGAAAAGGTCGGCGGCTTTGAGGCAAGCCTCCGCTCGTGCGAAGACTGGGACCTGTGGCAACGGATCGCGCGTTGCGGCGGCAGGTGGATCCATGTCGATGAGAAATTGAGCTATTACCGGACGAGCGACCGTTCGCTGACGCAGGACGTCAAACGTATGCTGGCCGACGCGCGGGTGGTCATTGCGCGCGGATTCTCGAATGATGATCGCGTGAAAGAGCCGGCACCCGCACATCGAGCGGGAGCATCAACTGCATATGGCAGCGCTGCCGCGGCGTACGCGCATTTCGCGCTTTGGTGTGCTGGATTTGATTGCGGCCGCAGGAATGCCTTCGATATTTCGCTGGAACTGCTCAGCCACATTCCGAAGACCGAGACGTCGGCAGACGAAATCACGGCTGTCCTGCTCGATGCCGTCATGGTCGGTGCGAGAACGGTGCCTGCCAAGCTGGCGGACCGGTGGCCGCAATACGGGGAGAGCTTAACCGGTCTCATCTCTGCAATCGGTCGTGCATGGAATGACCCGGCGGCTGGGCGAAAGTGCCAATACAGAATCGAGCGGAAAGTGCTCGACTATGACGACGTTTCGGCGCCCAGGGTCCTCACATTGACGCTCGGTACGCGCGTCGACCTTCGTCATGTCAGCACCATCAGGCCGGTCGGGACCATTGATCGATTGTACGTCTATCTCTGCGACGGCTCTCGCATCCTGACGCTGGTCGATATTGGCGCCCTCGGCACTGTCGGCGGCCGTTTCTGGATCAAGCTGGCTGCCGATGGCCTCGTTCATTTCCAGGTCAAAGACCACATCGGAAGCCTGGTTCAGGCAAAAATCGCACTCCACAAGCGAACCGGACGGGTTCGATCTCTGTTGCGCGATGGCCGAGATACGCACCAAGCGCGGCTGCGTGAGTTGAACTTGCGGGCTTCACGCCAAGCGCGGCCGCTCATCATTTCAGGCATCCCCGATGCCAGCAGCCGGATGCGCGCCGAGAAGTCTCAGGCAACCGTACGCAGGCAATATTGGGAAGACCTCTTCAAGCAGGAAGACCCCTGGAACTACGGTTCGCCGTATGAACAGGAAAAGTACAACCGGCAGCTCGAGCTCCTTCCAGACCGGCCGATGGATCGTGCTCTTGAGCTTGCGTGCGCGGAAGGTCATTTCACGCAGCAATTGGCTCCCAGGGTCAAGCGTCTCCAGGCCGCCGATATTTCGACCAAAGCGCTCGATCGCGCCCGTGCCCGATGCAATGGACATCCGAACATTGAGTTCTCTCAACTGGACTTGTCCGCCGATCCACTCCCGCAGGACATCGAGCTGATCATCTGCTCCGAGGTCCTTTACTACCTTAATGACGAGGCGGAACTAGAATCGGTCGCGAGGCGATTGGCGCAGGCGCTGCGTCCTGGCGGTTACCTCGTGGCGGCCCATGCCTTTGTGCTGAAGGACAACATGGCCCGAACGGGGCTCGACTGGGATAGTCCGTATGGAGCGGAGACGATTACGCGGATTATCGGGGGCGTGCCCGGACTTGCGCTGGAGGCCTCGATCGAGACGGAGCTGTACCGCATCGATCGGTTCAGGCGTTTACTCCCGGGCGAATCCATCCCTGAAACACAGGTAAGAGCTGCGGCCGTCAACGCGCCGATCGATGTCGAGGTTGCGCGGTCCATCGTGTGGGGTGGTGCCGTCGCGCGCAGGTTCGACGTCGCGCAATCCGAAAGACGCACGCACGCCCCGGTCCTGATGTACCACAGAATTGCGTTTGAGGGACCAGGTGAACTGGCGCGGTATCGCCTGTCTCCCGATGCGTTCCGGCAACAGATGCTGTGGCTTCGCCGCAATGGCTACCACACGATCAATTCGGACCAGCTCGCTTGGTTCGTGGCCAACAATCATCCGTTCGTCGGCAGGCCGGTGCTGATCACCTTCGACGACGGGTACGCGGATTTTGCCGAGCATGCATGGCCGATCCTGCAGGCAAACGATTTCACGGCAGAGGTGTTCGTTGCGACCGACTTCGTGGGAAAGCGGGCGGAGTGGGATGCACCGTTTGGAGAGCCCGCTTCGCTGCTGGATGCGGCGAGGATTGCCGGGCTTGCCGCCGAGGGCGTGGCCTTTGGCAGCCATTTGGCGAGCCACCCGCGGAGCGAGGAGCTTGCGACCTGGAATCTCGCCGAGGAACTGACGCGATCTCGTGCACAGTTGGAGCAATGGCTTGGGCGCCCCATAACGTCGCTTGCTGCTCCTTTTGGCTCCACTGATCAGCGGCTTGGATTTCTCGCAGCCGAATGTGGTTACAGGACCCTGTTCAATACGGTGAGCCGGGCCGCCACACTGAAGGACAATTTATTAGACCTGCCGCGAATTGAGGTCAGAGGCGATTCTACGCTGGACAAATTCGCGTGCGACCTGGAGCAATATCAATGAGCATCGGTGCGCTCCTGGTCAGTGTGGTTATCCCCGCCTTCAATGCCGGTGCAACGATCGACGAGACGCTTCGGAGCGTCAGATCCCAGTCGCACCGGGAGCTGGAAATCATTGTCGTGGACGACGGCTCCACGGATGACACGGTTGCGGTCGTCCAGCGACATCTGGATCTGGATTCTCGAATAGTAATCATAGAACAGCGTAATGCAGGAGTAGCGGCAGCCCGGAATGCCGGCTGGCAGGCGGCGCGCGCGGACTTCGTCGCGTTCATTGATGCCGATGATCTCTGGACGCCCCGCAAGATCGAGCAGCAGCTTCAGGTCTTGCTTGATGCGGGAAAAAGGACTGGTCTAGTGTACAGCTGGTATGATTGGATCGACGTCGACAGTCGCGTGAGCGCCAGATCCGATCCGGTGTTTCATGCGGGCGAGGTGCTGGACTATCTCTGTCAGGGAAATTTCATCGGCAACGGGAGCTCGGCGCTGGTTCGCCGGGAAGCGCTCATAGCCGCGCGAGGTTTCGAGAGCGGACTCAGGGCATCGGGTGCCGAAGGCTGCGAAGATCTGCTGTTCTATTGCCGCGTCGCGGAGTCGTACCACTTCGCGGTCGTGCCCGAGTACCAGATTGGCTATCGCTATCTCCCGAACAACATGTCGAGCAACATGACCCGGATGTTCCGGTCATGGATGCTGGTCGCGGATGAGATCATGACGCGGCATCCCGGGCGCACGGCGCTACTCGATCAGGGCTTCAGAAACTATGCGCGTTGGCTGCTTCGGAGAGCTCTGACGGGCGGTCAGTTGTGGTACTTCGTTTCAATCCTTGGGCTCCTGTGCAGACGGAATCCCATGCTGGCGCTCAGGGTTTTCGTGCACGATGTGCCACGAGATACCGTCTCGGAGATACGGTGGAAATGGCGCCATCAGCGTCACAGAGCGGTTCGACATCCCCTGTCGTCGTTTGCGATCGGAGATCCAAATCAAACGCTATGACAGAGAACGCAGACAATACGAGAAGATCGAGAGCTGCGCGCAGCGCTGCATTGGTCGAACTGTTCAAGCTGCTCAAGCTTGCTCCGCTGCCCCGTTGGGTGACGCCGACGCTGATCGTTCTTGGCCTGGCTGCATCGTTGGCCGAGACGGTCGGGATCACCCTCGTGCTCCTGTTCTTCTATTTCGCCATGGGGCAGGTGGAACTTGCGACGTCTACCGGCGGCCTGCTGGGCGAGGCGCTCCGGTATGCGGCGAACTGGTTTCACAGCTCGACCGAAACTGCCGTCGTGCTGCTCCTTCTCATCATTGCTCGCGGTGCTCTTTCCTTTGTCAACACACTCATCAGTGCGCGTGTTGGCGAACAGATCAATGAAGCCGCACGCAACCGCGTCCATCTGCAGTATCTCTCGACTTCGTACTCGTTCTTTCAACGCCATGACGAAGCATATCTCATGGAGGTGTTGGGAACTGAGACATGGGTGATTTCTGGAGCATACGCCAGCCTCACCCGCATTATCGTAAGCTCGTGTTCGATCTTTCTGTTCGCGTCCTTTCTGTTGGCGCTCTCGATCAAGGTGACCGTCCTCGCCATCGTTGCCTCGATGCTGGTATCGGCCGGATTGCGTCATCTTTCGTTGCCCATGCAGCAGTTGGGCACCGGCGTGAAGCTGGTTCATCAAAGACTGGGGGAGCACATGCTGATGACGCTCCAGGGTATGCGCACGATCCGCGCATATGGCCAGGAGGAGAGTCACCAGAGGCGATTCGAGCAGGCTTCGACACAGGCGCGACAGGTCGCGCTGCGGCTTGCGCGTCTGTCCGCCCTGGTCTCGCCTCTGACGGAGGTAGGCTATCTTGTCGTGCTGTTTCTCGTCATCGCGTCCGCAGACATGTGGGGAATCGGCTTTGCGACGAGTTTGACCGCGGTTGCGCTGCTCTATCGACTGCAGCCGCATATGCGAGACCTGGAGGGGAACTTGCTGTATATGGCGCAAATCGAGCCTCAGCTTCGGTCGATCCGACACATGCTGTCGACGGATGACAAGGAGTACCCCAAGGCCGGGCACGTCGCCGTGACTGCATTGGACGAAGGCATCTCATTTCGCGACGTGACTTTCCGCTATGATGCCGGAGGCGAAGCCGCTCTTACGGATGTTTCGTTTGACATTCCGGCGGGGAAAACCACTGCGCTCATTGGAGCCAGTGGAGCGGGCAAGACGACGATCGTAAATCTGCTGCTGCGGCTCTATTCGGCCAACGAGGGTGTCATACGGGTTGACGGTCGGCCCATCGAAGACCTTTGCCGGACGGATTGGCTCGGTATGCTCGCGATTGCGGGCCAGGATGTCGATCTGATCGAAGGCACGGTGATCGAGAACGTTCGGATGGCCAAGAACGACGCCACCGAAGAGGAGGTTCTGCAGGCGCTTCGGGTGGCGGGAATTTCAGAGGTCGTCGAGGCCCTGCCCGACAAATACGACACCTGGATAGGGCAGCATGGCCTGCGCTTTTCGGGCGGTCAGCGTCAGCGTCTTGGTCTTGCACGCGCGATTGTGCGCAATCCAAAATTCCTCATCCTTGACGAAGCGATGAGCGCGCTCGATCTGACGCTCGAGGACAGCATTCGACGCGCGATCCAGCTGCACTTCAGGAGTCGAACCTTACTGCTCATAACGCATCGCCTGGAATCCGTACGCGATGCGGATCATGTGGTATGCATCGAGAACGGCCGGGTTCGCGCGGAGGGGCCACCGGCTATAGTGATGGCGAACTCTACGAGCGTGCGCACCAGGAATTTCGCGCGCTGAAGTCGGTCAAATATCGGACGCATAACTCGGTTCCCGAATTGGAACCAAGCGTGTGTTCGGCGTGCGCCCATTGAAGCGACGGGACGGCGCGTGGGTTGAACTTGCCGGTTGCCAAGCAGCGCCGACCTCGCGTGAGTCCGTAGCGCTACGGTGCCTCGGCTGATTCTCACTTCATGCGTCAAATTGTGTGGAATCCCGTAAGCCCCTTTTGATTGTGGGCATAGTTGCGTGTCGCGCAAAGGGGCGCGCGATTCAACCATGACCATTATCAACGGAACTGCAGAAGCCGATATCCTGTTTGGCGGAACCGGAAACGACCTCCTGACCGGAGGAGCAGGCTCGGACACTTTCGTGATCTCGAAAGGGTACGGTTCCGATACCGTCACCGACTTTCAGGCGGGTGCAGGCGGCGATGTGTTGCGGGTGCAGAACTACGGCTTTGCGACGTTTGCCAAATTCGTGGCCGCAGCCAGCCAGGTAGGCGCCGATACCGTCGTAACTCTGTCGTCGACCGAGACGCTTACGCTGCAGAATGTCGCGCTCTCGACCTTGGTTGCAAACAATGTTGCGCTGGATAATCCGCTGCCGGCAAGCGGAACGGCGTGGAATTGGGCAGGTACTGTCCCCGCAGGCAGCACGCTGACGACCGGAGCGACAAATGACGGCATCCAGGCCGGCGGCACGGGCGTCACCCTGATCGGCGGAGCCGGGGACGACACCTACTACGTCTACGACCACAACACCAAGGTCGTCGAGCAGGCCGGCGAGGGGATCGATACGATCCGTGTCTGGAACATCAATGGATACAGTCTCCTCGATGCGCCGAACGTCGAGAACCTCGTCCTGACGGATAGCGTTCCTTCTCCCGCCACCGGCAATGATCTCGACAACATCATTGTCGGCAATGCCGGCGACAACATGATTGACGGCGGGCGGGGCAACGATGTGCTGACCGGTGGGGCCGGTCGCGACACCTTTGTCGTGACCACAGGCAACGGAAACGACATCGTCACCGACTTTCAGGCTGGCGCCGGCGGTGACATCCTGCAACTCAACAACACGGGCTTCAAGACGTTCACCGACGTCACGGCGGCCATGAAGCAGGTCGGCACCGACCTTGTCCTGACGATCCCCAGCGGCGAAACCATAACGCTTGAAAACACCAGCCTCCAGAATCTCACGGCCGCCAATATAAACATCGTCAGTCCCCTGACCGGACTGGTCCAGACCTTCAACGACGACTTCAACACGCTCTCCGCGGGGCAGGATCCCAGCCTGACCTGGCGCACAAGCTATGCCTGGAGCGGAGCAGCAAGCTACGGGCTGGCCGGCGAACAGGAAGTGTACGTCGATCCCAGCTTTTCCGGGCTGCCGGCAACTCAGGCATCAACGTCGCTTGGGCTAAATCCGTTCTCGATTCAGGATGGCCACCTTGTCATCACGGCGCAGCCCTTGCCTGCGAGTGCCACGCCTTATACCGGAAGCGCCATTTTCTCGTCGGGCATGATCTCGACCCAGAACAGCTTCACCCAGACCTACGGCTATTTCGAGATGACGGCCACGCTGCCCAGTACAAGCGGCGCATGGCCGGCGTTTTGGCTGCTGCCCAGCACCACCAACAACCTCAACACGGAAATCGATGTGCTCGAAGCCTTTGGTCAGGATTCTGACCAGTCCCATTGGGCCATTCACTCACCTTATGCGCCCGCGGCGAATGGGGGTTGGGCAAATACAGCCAACCTGACCACTGGAGAATACACGTTCGCGCTCGAATGGACGCCTTATGACCTGACGTTCTTCGTGGACGGGAAGGAGGTCGCACAGCAGGCCACGCCCGCCGACATGAATACGGCGATGTACATGATCGCCAATCTGGCGATGGGCGGGAGCTGGCCAGGCAACGCCGCTGCGGGATCGACGGCCTCGATGACCATCGATTCAATCAAGGCCTATCAATTGCCGGAGTACACGCTTGCGAACTACACCCTTCTCGCGAGTGGCACCCCAAGCAATACGATCGCGGGAAGTGCGGCTGCGGATACGCTGACCGGCACTTCCGGCAATGACCTGATCGGCGGTGCCGGCGGCGCCGATACCATGACCGGCGGTGCCGGCGACGACACCTATGTCGTGACCGATCCGGGTGCGAAGGTTGTCGAAGCCTATGGCGGAGGCGTCGATACGGTCAATTCGTCGGTGACGTACACGCTTTCCAGCTACGTCGAGAATCTGACGCTCACCGGTTCGGCGGCCATCAATGCCACCGGCAATATCGAGTCCAACATCATCATCGGCAATTCCGCGGCGAACGTCATCACCGGCGGACTCGGCAATGATATCCTGACTGGTGGTGGCGGCGCCGATACCTTCGTCATCAACTCCGGCGATGGTTCGGACATCATTACCGACTTCTCGCCTGGATCGGGCGCCGGTCACGATGTCGTCCAGTTGAATGGCTTTGCCTTCACCTCGTTCGCCGACGTGCAGGCGGCAATGAGCCAAGTCGGAGACGATGTGTATCTGAGGCTGACGAGCCAGGATACCCTGGTGTTCCGCAACACGACGGTCTCGGCGTTCACCAGCGACGATTTCCAACTGCCCGCAACGCTGCCCGTCGGCGGGTCGATTACGTCCTGGATCAGCGGGAAGGCGAGCAGCCACACGGTGTACGGCACCGCGGCGAACGACAAGCTCACGGCGGTGAATAGCGATGACACGCTCGTTGGCGGGAACGGCGACGATACCTACGTCATCGGCAATAAGAACCAGAAGATTGTTGAGAATTCCGGTGGCGGCATCGACAGCGTGGAGGCCTGGACGTCGTACACGCTGCCCGCCAACGTCGAAAACCTGACGTTGATGACAGGCGGGTTCGCTGGCGTCGGCAACCAATTGGCAAACCGTATGGCCGGCTCTAGCGGCGACGACGTCCTCGATGGCGCCGGCGGGAATGACTGGCTCTACGGTGGAGCCGGAAACGATACGTTTATTTACAACGCGGGCAGCGGCAACGATACGATCGCGGATTTTCATGTCTCCGCGAGCTCGACTGCCGAACACGACAAGCTGATCCTGAAAGGCTATGACGGCGGTGCCTATTTGACCCACGTGAACGACGTGTGGACCGTTCACTATGCGGGTGGAGCAGATACGCTGCGCATTGCCGGCGTCACCAGCTTGACGTCGGCCGACTATTCATTCGTTTCCGCGACGAATTCGCCCATGGCGATGACGTCTATCGCCGTGCCGACGATCTCGGCGACCAACGACAGCGGCTCGATCGTGGCGGGCCTCGTCAACACAAATCATCTGATTCTCACGGGCCACGCAGAGGCAGGTGTAACCGTCGAGGTGTTCGATGGGACCAATCAGATCGGCACGACGGTCGCCGACGGCAATGGTAGCTGGAGTTTTGCGACCGGAACGCTGGTCGACGGCGCACATGCCTTCGCGGCTGCCGCAGCGGACGGCGTCGGCAATCTCAGCGCGCTCTCGGCCGGGGTCAATGTCACCATCGACACGGTGGCTCCCACCGCGCCCAATGTGGCGTCGTTCTCGCCCGACAGCAATGTCGTCGGCGATGGAGTCACCAATGTCAACCGGGTGAACTTGACTGGAACCGCTGACGCGGGGAGCACCGTGCAGGTCTTCGACGCCGGGACGATGATTGGAACGGCAGTTGCTGATGCCAATGGAGCCTGGTCCTTTGCGACCGGAACATTGATGGATGGCAACCACACCTTTACCGGCAGGGCCGCGGATGCCGCCGGCAATGTCAGCGCTTCCTCGGGCGCGCTGAACGTCATGGTCGATACGCGTGCACCGGTTGCACCTGTCCTGACCTCGGGCACACCCGCCGCTTCGAACGGCATGATCGTCTCCGGCACGGCTGAGGCCGGAAGCACGGTCCGGCTGTATGAGGGCGCGACCTTGCTCGGCACGGGCGTGGCGGCGGTGAGCGGGGCCTGGAGCGTCACCACCGGATCGCTCACGGCAGGCCAGCACAGCTTCACAGCGACGGCAACCGACATCGCCGGCAATTTAAGCCAGCAGTCGGACGCCTTCAGTGCTGCCGTCGGTACAGTGATCGAAGCGGCCGGTGCGACAACGATTACCAAGGTAGGAAGCAATTTCTACCTGTCGACTGCCGGATCATCGGTTCTCTTGAAGAATGGCGGGACGGCGGTTGTCGCGGGGCAGCTTGGCCCATGGGCGCCGGTTGGTGCGGAAGCATCGTCGTCAAACGGCTATCTCGTCGCCTGGAAGATTGCCGCCACCGGCCAGTTTACGATCTGGAACACCGATAGCAACGGCAATTTCGTATCCAACTATCTCAACAAGGTGTCGGGGACGGACCCCACGCTTGAATCGAGTGAGACCCTCTTTCACCAGGATCTCAATGGCGACGGCGTGATCGGCGTTCCCTCGACTGCTACGGCGCAGGCCTCAACCACGACAACAATTGCAGGGACGACGATCGAGGCATCCGGTTCGACCAGTCTGGTTGCCGTCGGCAAGAATTTCTCCTTGGTCTCGATGGCGGCCGGCACCGGACCGACGTTGAAGTCTGGCGGTGTCGCGGTCGTGTCGGGACAGTTCAGCGTCTGGACGCCGGTGGCGGTGGAGCAGACGTCCTCCGGCTATGACGTGGCCTGGAAGATTCCGGCCACCGGCGAATTTTCGGTATGGACCACCGACCGCAATGGCAATTACTTATCGAACCTGCTGAACAAGGTGTCCCCGACCGACCCGTCGCTCAAGGCGATTGAGACGGCGTTTTACCAGGACCTCAACGGCGACGGCGTGATCAATACGCCATCGACCGTCCTCGAGATTTCCGGGAACGTCGTATTGAAGCTCGGCAATATGACGCAGGCTGCGACGATCGACGCGGGCGCCACACTCGAATTGTCCGGCGCAGCTTCCGGATCGATCACCTTCAAGGCTACGACGGGCAATCTGGTGCTGGACCATGCGGCGCAATTTACGGGGACGCTGATCAACCTGACGGGCGACGGCACCGCCGCCAATTCCAACCATCTCGATCTGAAGGACATCGCGTACGGAGCAGGGACGTCGGCGTCCTTTTCGGGCAACACGGCCGGCGGCACGTTGACCGTGGTCGATGCCCAAAATCACACCGCACATATTTCGCTGGTCGGCGACTACACCAAGTCGACCTTCAATCTCTCGAGCGACGGGACAGGAGGCACGCTGGTCATCGATCCTCCGAAAGCCGGCTTTGATTTCGCGTCGGTTCCGGCGTCGCGGCCTCCCGCAATCACACCGGCCGTCACCGCGGTGCGCCTGGAAGGCGACGGATTTGTTCTTGCGCAGTCTGCCGCCTCAAAGGGCACCTATGAGTTCGGTAACGAGGCACTCTATGAATCGACCAGGGTAGCGTCCCTCGTGGAGACAAGTCGCATGGATGTCGACCCCGGCGTTCATCAGGTCGACCTCGTTCATGCGTTGGCCCCGATCGACGCCCATCTGGCGGAAATGCACAATTTCATCCTTCGCTGAAGGATCTTTGGGTCGCTATCCTCTGATAGCCGTTGCGCAACACGCGTCTTGCGAGTGCCCTTTTCCGCGGGAAGAGAATGATGGTCACGAGATATGAGGCATAGGCAAGTGCCAGCAGTGTAGCCAGCCCAGCCAGGGAGTTTCCATCCAGCAACGAGATGGTCGAGATCCTAACGAAGACCGCTGCCACGAGACAACCGATCCAATGCGGACCCGTCGTTTCGATCAAGCTCCTCGTTGTGACGGGGCCCGTGCGACCGACCGACATCGCGTAGAGCGGCAACACGATGGCGCAATTCACCAGCGCATACGCCATGGCAATCCCGAGGGCGCCCCAGGGAAGGCCAACGACGAATGAGGTCACGTTGATCAGGGCGGTCCAAATGCCGAGCCTGAAGTACTCTCGGCCACGGCCTTGACTGAGAAACAGCCAGGTTGCCGTCGCGGTCGCGACCTGGATTAGGCCCGCAAGGCCAAGCCACGAAAAAATCGGGGCTGCACCCACCCAATGCTCTCCAAGCACAAATTTGAAGAGCGGCTCCGACAGCAGGATGGCGAAGACGATGCCGGGCTGACATGCAAGCATGACCAGCGAAAGAACATCCTCGTAGGTGCTCAGATATTTCTCCTTGTCGAAACGAAGGCGCGAAAGCAGAGGGACAATCACCTGGCCGATGGGGTTGTGCAACTGAATGATCGGAAACAGCAACAGCTTATAGGCGCGATCATACAGGCCGAGCTCGTCTCCGCCGCGGAATTTGCCGATGAGAATATTGTCCGCGTTTCTCGAGAAATAGTTGGCCAGATTGAATCCGGAAACGTGCAGGCCAAATCTCGCCAATTGGCGAGTCTCTTTTTCCAAGTGGGGATATCCAGGACGATAGGCCGAACAGGCCCAGATCCCGACTGTCGAAAAGAGCGTCAGAACGAGTGTGGACAGGTAAAGTGCCCAATAATCTCTCAAGATGATCACGGCGACGATCCCTGCCGCTACGGAAGCGGTTGTCGCTACGACATCCAGGATGGCCAAGGCCTTGAACCGGCTCTCTCTGGCGAGCAGCGCGGCGGGAACGGTTGGAAGGCCCGCGATGAAGCTGAGCCCGGCAATTGCGATGGTGAGTTGTTGGAGCCTCGGCTCATCGTAGAGCAGCGCAATCGGATATCCGATCAACCCCAGAACGAGAGCAGATGCCGCGGAGGCGATCACCGACAGCCAAAACAGCGTATCGAGCTGGCCCTTGGTGATTTCCGGGCGCTGAACGATCGCCTGTCCAACACCAAGGTCCTTGAAGAGCCCGACGAACGTTGCTGCGGTCGCAGACATGGCAAGCAGGCCGAAGTCGGACGCCGCGAGATTTCGCGTCGAGACGATGGTCAAGAGAAAGCCGGCGCAGAGTTTCCAGGCTTGCGACCCACCTGTTATCAGGATGTTCGTTGCGGCCCGTGACTTGCTATCTCTGTCCAAACGAGCTCACCCGGCGATATCGAACAGCTCTTGCTCGGCCTTGCATCTGGCGGCAGCAAGAGCTGTCGGCTCTCCACGACGACGGATCAAACCGTTGCAGGTTTTTAGCTTGGCTCTGGTACGAACGGAAGACGGGATCGAGCCGTGCGGAGCGAGCAGGCTCTGAAAACGTTTGTCGCTTGCATCTTTTATGGATGTCCAAACTGATCATGGACAATTGCTCTCAGGTTTACGCTGGCAAAGAAGAGACGTGGCCACATTAATGCCCGCAGTTCGTCACATTTCAATTCGCAATGGTCAGGTTCCCGCGCGAGGATTGTGAGCACTCCATCGCGGAAGACCAAGACTGCTCGTGCGAGGCTTGCGCAACCGAAGTGATCCGATAAGGTTCGATCGATTGCAACCGCGCAGTTCCGGGTTCCGAGACAAAGGATGGCGCTCTATTCCGTCGCATCACAGCAAGGGACCCGATCTCGCGTTTCCTCACTCGCGGGACCTCTGTTCCTCCTTGCAATAGCCGTCATTCTCGCTGCGGTGTCGCGGCGCGCCGTCACGCATCTCGCGCGCTGGTCCGATATTTACGCCCTGGTGCTGGTTTGCGCGGCTTTCGCCGGTGCGATCGCCTTCAGTTCAGTTCGTTACCGGGATATCTCGCCGCCATTGCGGATCACCGCCTTCGCGATCGGAATGGCAATCTTCGTGCAATTGCTGTTCGATTCACTGGGGCCCTTCGCCGGTCCCCCCAATATCCTGTTCGGCTCCGGCGAGAAGATTCTGTTCTTCCGCTACGGCGCGGTACTGGCGGTTGTGGCAGGGGGGGCTGCGATTTGGCGTCCTTCATTTCTGCTGCCGCTGCTCTACTATTACCATGCATGGCGCGAGATGGTGAGCGTCGTGTCCGGCATCTTCGTGACCGAGACCGATTATCTCGGGATGCTCGACGTCGGCAACTTCGCCGTCCTTGGTGTGCTCGGCACGATCGTCCTCACCAGCACCTGGGTGATGGATCGCGTGCCATGGCTGCGAACTCTGTTCGCTTCCGCGGATAATGTGAAGCAGCTTCGCGATCGCACCTATGGCTTGATCTGGGCGTGCGCCGTCGGCGCCCATCTCGGCAGCTATTTCTGGTCGGGAATCACGAAGCTGCAAGCCGGTGGCGAGAAGCCGTGGACATGGCTGCTTGCAAATCCCACGCAGACCTCGATCCTGATGGGACTCGAACGTGGCGACGCTCCGCTCGGTCTGTGGCCGGGCGCGTTGCAGTCGATCTGGGACGCGCTCGTCAGCTACCAGCTTCTCTTCAACGTCTTTGTGCTGGGCGCGCAGCTCCTGTCGCCACTGGCTGCGATCTCGACGCGCGTATTGTCGTTCTTCTGTCTGCTGTTCGATGTCTTTCACGTCGGCGTCTACTTCACGCTCGGTGCGCTGTTCTTCTTCTGGATTGCGGTCAACCTGTTCATCGTCGCCGCGGCACGCACGCTGCCGCGCGATGGGTTCACCCCGGCAATGAAGGTGGTGATGGTCGTGACCGTCATCTGCGGCCGATTCTTCTTCTACACCAACTACCTCGGATGGCTGGACGGGCCGAAGCTGGCAAGCCCGCGGTTCTTCGTCGAGACCCGGGATGGTCGCCAGATTCTCGCACCATCCACCTATTTCGGCATCTACTCGTACATGATTGGGACTGGAAGCATGTACATCCCCGAGAACCACTTCCGGGCTCGCGTTGGCGGCAACAACCACGATCTCGCAAGCTGGCACGACGCGACCACCTGCGGCCCGGAGATCATTTCACGTCAGGACACAGGCGTTGCCATGGAGGCGGTGGAAAAATTGGTCCGCGGGACGGATCGTTTTTTCCGTGTCTATCCCTGGGTCAAGGACAACAACAGCTTCTATGTCTATCCGCACCACATGCTCTCCAATCCATGGCTGTACGGCGAATTCAACAAGCTGACCATGGACGACATTGTCGCCTATCATTACGTGGTGGATTCGGTATGCCTCGGCCTGGCGGAAGGGAAGCTTGTGCGTGACGTTCGCAAGCGAACGGACTATCGAATTGACCCAAGATAGCGATGATCAGGTCTGGGTCGTCTATGACGGCGAATGCCCATTATGCAGCCGTTATGTGCTGCTGTACCAGTTGCGGGAGCGGGGTCAGCACGTTCACCTCATCGACGCGCGTTCGGAACATCCGATCGTAGGCGATATCCGCGCGCGCAACCTCGATCTCAATGAGGGCATGGTGGTCCGCTGGCGCGGGCAGTATTACTATGGCGCCGAGGCAATGCATTTGCTGGCGACGCTTGCCGGCGAGGCGACTTACTTCAACCGGCTCAATCGGCTCTTATTCTCCCGACCGCGGCTCGCAAAGGCACTGTATCCGGCGCTCGTGCGCGGAAGGAAACTTCTCCTTCGGCTTCTTGGTCGCAAGCCGATCGGCAAGATCAGATCAGTCCATGCTTCGGAACGGCGGGTGCCGGTCGGTCCTTCCGAAGAAAACATCAAGCACAACGATGCAGCCAGGTGACATCCCATCCACCGGAAGCGGCGGGTTAGGGTTAGAGCATGATCCGGAAAACTGTGAAGCGGTTTTCCCTCGCGACAAACGCGGAACGCGTTTGCGCGGAGATCATGCTCAAAACAATAACCTAAAACGCGATGACGAGGCGTCCCAATCGCGCTTTAGGGGTGTCGTGTTGCGGCCTGGTAGGCCGGGGAGAGGCGCATCAGACCGCAGCTGACAAGATCGTCCGGTGATTGGTAGATCCGGCTGTTCGGATAGGTGAGCTCGAATGACCGATCCTGAGCGAGCCGCTCCGCGTAGCGTTGATACTCGATTGATCCGAGGTAGTAATTCCCCTCGCGGACGGCGATGGCGACCTTGTCTGTGAAGTCGTGGAGGAATTTGAAATGGAGCAGGGCTCCTGTGACGTCGCCTGGCTTGCCGGGCGGTGCCATCAGGTGACCGGCGGCGATATAGCGACGGCCGGGCGACCAACGCGCGAGCGGCACCTTGGTGAGTAGCGGCGGCTGCCAGCGCGTGATGTTGACTGCAGGCAGCAGCCGCGCCAGCCCGTATGGCTCAAGCAATTGTACGAGCGCGTCGTAAAACGCGATCTTCGGCGGCATCGGCTCGTCATAGAACAGCCTCGCTCGCGCACCACCAACCAGGTAGTGCGTCGGAAAGCCGCGCCGACGGCGCTCCACATAGGTATCTGAATCGAAGTAGGGGCAGAATGCGACCAGGCTTTCACCGGCGCGGTAGCGCTCCGGGCCGCCGAGCCAGCGTGGATACATATCGACCATCTCCGCCGTCATGCAATCCGCGCCGGTGCTCTCCAGGTAGCGGCACAACCGTCGAAGATCAAAATTTTCGTAGCCCGGATAGACAAAGAGCTCGTCGGCGTCGAGCGTCAGCCCCCAGCGTCCTGGCGCAAATTGGTCGAGCACAGCGCTGGTCCAACGCGCGCCACCACTTGATTCTGCAAATGGCTCGCGGATCTCGAACACGTGAACATCCGGCTGATCGAGCAGGAATTCTCGCGTGCCGTCATCCGAACGATCATCGATTGCGAGGAAACGTCCGATCCCGAGCCCGCGATGGTGGCGCAGGAAATCGGGTAGCCGCAGCATCTCGTTGCGGAATTTGCCGACCGCCAAAATCTCATCAGCGCCGATATCGAGCGGCCGGGTATCAAGCCGGTGAACAACGGGATCGGGACGTTGCTTCGACCGCAATCGTGTTGGCATCGAGAGAGCGACAGCAGTCTGGTCTGTTCCGATGGACCCTTGCAGTGTGTCCCGTGCGCTGCCGCGGCGTACTGCTGCTCTCGCCAGCAATTCCATTTTGGGTCCTCCAGCCAATCAAACACACATTGAAGTAATCATGAGACAGGACACGATAAAGACGGCGAAGATAGGTGCCGAGGACGATCTTGTTCATAGGTCCATGGCGAGACACAAATGCGCGGTTGGTCTGCACAATGCAGGATATCAGTGACGACTTGGCGCATGGCGTGCAGCCAGCGTCAACGAAACGGTCAGCGGAAATGGGAACTATGACTGGGTCTGCACGCGCGCGATGAAGCAGATTGAATTTCATCCAACAGCACATCGCGACAAGGTACGATGCTGCAACTGCATACATCGCAGACGGTGATTGGGTTAGAATGCGACTCGTGATCCAGGCAATGGCGGGGATGCCTCCGACTGCACATGATCGAGGACCGAGAGGTTCGCGACGAGCAGACGCGTCAGCAGGCTCGCGAAATAGATGACTTGCATCACCACCGCACTGATGACGAATGCTGTCACGCCGGTTGCCAAGCCCTGCTGCGCGCCCAAAAACCAGGCTGGAACCAGGATGAGCATGGTTGCGGGAATAAGGGTGAACGCGCGAAAAAAGCGTCCCAAAAGAAGACCCGCCACGCCGCTTGCTACTATCAGCAAGACCAAAATTCGTCCCTCCTGCGTTTACGCCAGCGATGCCCTGGACACGGATGTCGTCGCATTCCAACCACAGAACTGCTGGAAAGATACCACTTTCCGGTTGCGCCTGCTAGAGCACCTGATCCGGAAAAGTGTGTAGCGGATTTCCGAAAAGATCATGCTCAAACAATAACCTAAGCGCCACGACGATTCCTCCTAATCTCATCGCGCTTTAGTCAATTGGTAGGTTCCAGCTCCCTCGAAAATGGACGGCGGCCCACTTTTCGTCGAACGTCTTCAGCCGCTTATCAAGCTGAATATGCAGACGGCATTGAAGTCTTTCTCGGTCCGAAAGCGCTATGCGGTCTATTCGTGCTCGGTTCCATTATTGTCCCGATGCGCGTCGGCTGCCGCATGGCATGTCACCCACCGCGTTCAGCCGCAATCTGGCTGAGTTAGGGGGAACAAAAAAAGTTCCATACGCAAGTGATGTTGGATGCGGCATCGGTGCAAACCGGTACTGCATCGCAGAAAGCATTGCTTCCTCGGTTGTCTGCATCGCTTGAACTGTCGTCCGGCACCACGATGCTTCCCCCGCACGAGCCTGGCGAGCCCGAGTCTAGATTGGCAAAGGGCGAACGCAGAGACGGCAAGAGGCTTTTGGTCGGATCGACGAAGGTCGAGCGGCCTAGCCCTCATGCCTGCGGTGGTGCTGGAGGAGTGCGACCAGTTCCTGGAGGCTCTGTTCGATGTTTGCGGCCTGCAAAGATCCAGCATCAGGCTCTGGCCGATGAGTCTGGACCAGATGCAAGTTTGCGGCCGAAGGCCTCGCAGGCTTAGCTGGCTTTGGCTCGTGAATGGATATTTCCTGAAAGGAGCGCGTGATATCGTGGTTCGACCGCTGCCTTTTTGGCATTGGCGGTTCGGGCGCAGCATGTCGCGCCCTCGCGCTTTCGTCCGGGGATTGCCTGGGTCTGAGGGTAGGCGAAATGTAGGGCTGGAATTTCAGGTGTTCTGTGTGTCGTTTGCGGGAGATCAGCTCGCGCGTGCCGTAGCCGGCAGCGAAGCCAATCGCCAGCAGAACAAATATGATAATGAGCCCTACCATCGACTATACGCGCGCTCTCACGATTCTGCCCCAAAGCCAGCCTGCTGTCGTCTATTTCCTGTAATTGACTATTTGAAGGCACGTCGTTTGCCGTGTCTGTGTCGGGCTGCGATCAATCGTGGCCTGATGCGGCTTGATGTGTCAGCGCTGTCGATCGACAGACCATTCAATCTGTCCGGCATCGTTAAGTAGTAAATCGCGAAATGCCGAGATTCCGATCTTGTTGTTACAGTCTCCAGGTTCCACCATGGTAGAAAGCGGCGCCCAGAAGATCGGAGCCGTCAACGGCCTTCGCGGACTCGCCATCATGATGGTGGTCGTCTTTCACCTGTTTGTTCCGTTTACATCCAGCACGCCGTCGTTCCCCGGTGAGCTTGATCCGAATGGCCTTTTTGCCATTATCGCGAAGCACGGATTCTTGGGCGTAAATATGTTTTTTGTGCTCTCTGGATTCGTTCTGTACCTTCCATATCGCACAAAAAAGAGAGCCATCTCTCGTCTGGCAGACTTCTCGGATTTCTATTGGCACCGCGCGGCCCGGTTGCTTCCGCTTTACTACATCGTCGTCCTCGTGACGGTTGCACTCCATTCGAAGTCACCTGCTGGATCGCACGCCTGGTATCTGGAGCTCGGCGGACTTCTATCGACCCTTTTCATTTTTGTGCCTCACGGGTTTATGCCTCCCTCCAATCCCGTGTTGTGGTCCGTTGCTGTTGAAATCTGGTTTAGCCTCTTGTTTCCGGTGCTGGTCCTTCTGATCGCGCGGTGGAGCCTCGGAAGGCTGCTGCTGTTGAGCGTGGTCGTGTGCTCAGCCTTCGTGGTCGTCGGCCATCTCATCGCGGTCGATCGGGTTGGCGTATTTCGTCCGTTTGTGGGCGGCATCTTCGGGTCGTGCTACCAGTTCGTTTTCGGAATGTTGGTTTGCGATCTTTACGTCAAGTCCAGGGACAGCGTTTCGCTCGGGCGAGCCTACTCTCGCGTGCTTCTGCCCGGGGTCCTGCTGATGATTGCCGCCATATATATCAAGGATAACGGCCCCTGGGCCTTGAGCATTCACTACGCGACGATGTTCTGCGCCGGGTTTTCCATGGTATTGCTTGCGGTCCTGTCTGGAGCGTGGTCCGTAAATCGCGTGTTCGAGGGGCGGGCGATTCAAGTCGTCGGATGCATGTGCTACAGCATCTATGCGTGGCATTCGTCCATCATGGTTGAAATGATCCCGCCCGATACTTCCTCGTTGAAAGACACGCTTCGATTGTCGTTGCCATATCTGGCGATAATGATCGCCCTAAGTGCTCTGAGCTATCGCTATATTGAATTTGGCCGTCAGCGGGATTGGAGGGCCTTGTTCTTGTTGCGCAGTTCAAAGTCCAACGGGCTTGCTGGCGCCCAGGTATCCAGTCGCGATCATGCCGAGTCCAGGCCCGTTGCATCGTCCTGAAGGACCTTGCTCTGACACCCCGTATGCCAGCGGCGCACCAGGTCCGGGCTGTCCAGATTGCATCGATGAGTTTTGCACAGACAGTCCGTGTGCGCGGTTGCGCCCAGCCATGGCGTCGCCACGCAAGTTCGCACTAGTCTCAGACCAGAGCTTCTCGGGGATAAAGGGCTATGAACGAAGACATTCACGTGATTCGAAGCGGCGCGCTGACAGCGGCGATCAAGGCGCAAGGCGCCGAGCTGTGCTCGCTCAAGCACGAGACCGGCATCGAGTTCATCTGGCAGGCGGGTGCTGAATGGCCGCGCCATGCGCCGCTGCTGTTTCCGATCGTCGGCCGGCTCAGGAACGATGAGCTCCGCTATGGCGGCAAGACCTATCGCCTGACCCAGCATGGCTTCGCGCGCGACCGGCGTTTCACCTAGCTCGAGCGATCGTCATCGCGGTGTGTGCTCGAGCTCACCGACGACGCGGCGACACGCGCGCTCTATCCCTTTGCCTTCCGGCTGACCGCGACCTGCACGCTCGACGACGCCGGTCTCGACCTCGCTTTCACGATCGCCAATACCGGCGAGGACATCTTGCCGGCCTCGCTCGGTGGCCATCCCGCGTTCAACTGGCCTCTCGAACCTGATATGCCGAAGGAGCGTTATGTGCTCGCCTTCGCGCAGGACGAGCCGCATCCCGTCCGCCGGCTCGAAGGTGGGCTGCTGCGTGAAGCGACGGAGCCGAGCCCGGTCCGCGACAAGGTGCTCGGCCTGTCCGAATCCCTGTTCGCCGCAGACGCGGTGATCTTCGACCACCCCAACAGCACCTCGGTCCGCTATGCGGCCGGGCAGGCGGCATCTCGGGGGCCTTGGGTGGAGATGTCCTGGAGCGGTTTCCGCGAACTTGGCGTTTGGTCCAAGCCAACGGGCGCGCCGTTTATCTGCATCGAGCCATGGCGCGGCACTGCGAGTCCCGCGGACTTCGATGGTGCGTTCGATGAGAAGCCGGGTCTGATGCATATCGCGCCCGGCGCGGAAGAGACGCTGTCGTTCCGGATCCGGGTTGGGATCACGTAGACAAGCGAGGCCGGACCGGCCCGAGCGGACGGCGCTGCGCTTGCGCCAGGGATTCGCGCGGCGGTGTTCTCTCATCGCCGATATTGTTTGCGCACGCCGAGGCGCGTACTATCGCGTCATGTTCGCTGGGGCTTTCAAATGCATTGTGAATGAAGGTTCACATCGTGACGCATTGTGTTACGCGCGCATCCGCGCGGCTGGCTCCTGCGTGCATCGTTTCGATGACGTCGAACGTTCAGGGAAGGGCTGACGCCATGGCCGGCTCCGTATCCGAGGACTTGCGTCGCACAGACCGCATCGTCGTCGTCGAGGACGATCCGGTGACGCGTGCCATGCTGGTTGGCTATTTCAGCGAGAACAATTTCAACGTGGTCGGCGCCGGCTCCTGCGCGGAATGCCGTCAGGCACTACGCGTCCGCACTGATCTCGTCTTCCTCGACGTCCAGCTGCCCGACGGCGACGGTTTTGAGCTTGCCAAGGAGATCCAGGCGCTCAGCAATGCTGGCATCATCTTCGTCACGCGCCGCGACACCGACGTCGATCGCATCCTCGGGCTCGAGATCGCCGGCGATCATTACGTGACCAAGCCGATCAACCTGCGCGACCTGCTTGCGCGGGCGCGCAGCGTACTGCGGCGGCGCTCGATCGATCGCAAGGCGGCGCGCAACCATAACTCAATTGCTTTTGGGGATTGGATCATCGATCTGATGCGCCGGGAACTGATGGACGGCGACAGCAAGCCGGTTGCACTCACCCGCGCCGAGTTCGATCTGCTTGCCGCCCTCGTCGGCGCCGACGGCCGGCCGCTGAGCCGCGACTACCTCATCGAGGTCGTCAGCAACCGGCAGACCGAGGTCGATGTGCGCACGGTCGATGCGCTGGTGGCGCGGCTGCGCCGCAAGCTGATCGGCAGCGGAACGCCCGTGATCGCAACTGTCACCGGCGTCGGCTACAAGCTCGCGATCAGCGAACGGCTCTAGGCCGCGCTTCGCGCCGCGATGACGCCGATTCCCGGTGAATGTTCGGCGGATGAGGCGGTGAGGCGGTGCGCCAGCTTCTGCGCGCGCCGTTCGATGAGTCGCCACGTCGCAAGCGACAAGACATAGGCGATCAGCGCGGTACACGCATAAGCCAGCAACAGCGAGGCAAGTCCGTCCACCAGCGGCCAGAGATGGCGCAGGCCGTAGATGACGGCGAAATGTGACAGGTAGATTGAGTAGGAGTTGCGCCCCAGCGCCTCGATCGGGGCCCAGCGAATCGCAAAGCGAATGCAGCCGAAGACGAGGACGCCGAGCACGAGGTTGATCATGAGATAGTTGAACTCGTGCGATCCGCTCGCCCGGTTGGCCACGAAGGACGATGCGATGAGAACCGCAAACAACCCGGCGTCGGATTTTGCAAATCCGTCTCGCAGGCCGAAGAACAGCGCGCAACCGGTTAGGAACACCGGAAGCTGGTTGAGGAAACTCAGGTGCAGCGCGTTCCAGACGAACGCCTCGTGGCCAGGCCCGTAATAGGCCGTGAAGAACGCATAGGCCAACGGCTTGAAGGCGCAGACATTGACCAGATGCAGGATGATCGCGAGCACGAGATAGAGCTGGCGGCGTGACCCGAAGGCTGCGATGAGATGCGGAAAGAGGAGATAGAACGTCATCTCCGCGGCGATCGACCAGTCGCCCGGCACGACGCTGTTGATGCTGTCCGGCCAGAAGCCGTGCAGGAAGGTGGCGGTCAGGGCAACCTGCACGGGCCCGATCCCGTTGGGTGCATCGTAGCTCGGGCCGGTGCCATCGACGGCGAGATAGAGCGGAATGGCGAGCCAGAACAGCGGCGCGATGCGCAGGAAGCGCCGGATGTAGAATTTGCGCGTCGGATCGCTTTCGCCGGCGCGCTGCGTCCACATCAGGCACATCGTCATCGCGCTGACGAAATAGAACACGTTGACCCCGACCCAGCCGGAGCCGAACGCGAAATCGACGATCCGTATGCCGGAGGGAAAAGACTGCGAGACGTGGATCGCCATCACGCCGGCGATGGCCAGGCCGCGCAGGACGTCAAGAGTGTGCGAACGTTCGAAGGGCAGCGCTGCGCTCGCTCCGCTCCGGCTGCCGATGGTCCCGACCTGGCTCTGCACGCGCGCTCCGACGTATTTGGATTTCCGTTGGCGACATCGCACGTATACCGGCGGTTGTGCAGGTCCTGAACTGAAAGTTTTTGTTTACGTTAACCGTTCCTGCGCGCACGAAATGAAACCGTGTTCTGGTTGTTCTCAACTGTTTTTGAAATGTAAGGTAGCTCACACCACCGGGCCGGCAGATCGGGCCATCTTTTGCAGCGTCGACGGCGGCAGGCTTTGCCGCGGCATCGATCCACACCAGCTCATGGAGGCAACATTGAGCCACGCTGCAGACAAGGAAGAGATCGTCCGCAAATTCCTGGCATCGCGCGCGTTCGACTTCGCCGCGTTCGGAAAGTTCGTCGCCGAAAACGGCGCAAGCCTCGCCAGCGGCCGTGACGGCGAATTCGGTTTCGTCATTGGTCACCGCGTCATCCGCTACTGCATTCCGCCACAGGTGGAGGTGACCGAAGAGATCGATCCGTCCGTTGTCCGTAATGAGGTCACGGGCCGCTGAGGCAGGCGGTGGTCGGCGCGAAGGCGATGTGTTTCGTCCATCCGTTGGCCGCCGATGCCGCCCTCTTCCACAAGGGGAGAAGGGAAACCGTATGTGAGACGGACATGCAGCACCCACAGGAAGGCAAGGTCGTGCTGGATCACAAACGCGACGTCGACCTTACGCAGGATCTGGAATTTCGCCAGGACCTCCGGCGACGTTTGCGGCTGGCGATCCGAATTGCCGCGCGCACCGTCCAGTTCCTCGGCGAGGAAGGCTTTGACGGCTCGGATCTGCCGGAGGGCAATTTCGCCGCAGAGAAGCCGCTCGCGGAAACGGCCATGCTGCTCCACGTCGCCGGCCGGCACGCCTCGCATCCCGGCATTCACCACGCGATCGACGCGTTGCTTGGCGAACTCTTGCCCTACGCCCGGTCGCAGCAGATGCACTGGGACGTCGCGCGCTATCCGTCGGTCTGCCTTCAGCTCGCGACCCCGCATATCATCCTGAGCACGTTCGGTCATCCCGACGACGCCTTCGACGCGCTGCTCGCGCAAAGCTGGTCGGCGTCCGCGCGCCCCGGCCATGAGGTGGTGCCCTATCGCGAGCTCGAGATCGGCTGGCTGTTGTCGCTTTGGCTCGACGATCCGCCCGGGCCCGACTTCGCGCAAATCGCGCGCAAGACCGCGCTCGGCAACCCGATCGATCTGCTCAACGGCACGCGCGAGGATGCCTACGCGCACACCCACGCGGTGATGTATTTCACCGATTTCGGCAACTGGCGGCCAAGGCTGCCGCGGCCGCGCGAAGAATTCCTCGATGAATCGGCGACCGTGCTCGCCCGCGCGCTGGTAATCGAGGACTATGATCTTGCGGCCGAAGCGCTGATGGCCTGGCCGCTGCTCGCCTCCGCCTGGAGCCCTGCCGCCGCGTTCGGCTTCCGTGTCGTGGCTTCGCTCGAGGACAAGGTCGGCTTCCTGCCGGCGGGTCGGTCGGCGGCGAGCCAGCTTTTGCGCCTGAGCGGTTACGACAAGACGAAATGCGCGCTCGCGACGTCCTATCACACGGCCTACGTCATGGGCATGCTCTGCGCGGTTGCGCTCAAGGTGGGCGTGGCCTCGCCGTTCGCGATCGCTGGCCCGTGCTATCCGGACACGCTCGCGGCAGACCTCCACGCGCGCATTCCGAAGACAGGCGCGCATTGGGAAGAGGTGTTCGAGCGCCTCGAGGCGAACGAGCAGGCCGCGCTCGCTCCCTTCCTGCTCGACGTCGCGCTGATGCAGGCGAGCCGCCGGAGCGATGCCGCCGAGATGGCCGATCTGCTTCGTCTCGCCGTCACCCACGGCATGGCCAACACGACGCTATGCGCCCAGGTCGCCGAATTCTTAGGCCGGCTCGGTGCGCTCGTCGGCGGACGCTAGAGCATGATCCGGAAAAGTGCGCAGCGGTTTTCCCTCGCGACAAACGCGGAACGCGTTTGCGCGGAGATCATGCTCAAA